>JAOAPQ010000479.1 GCA_025462965.1 Bryobacterales bacterium | reverse complement strand
CCAGACCCATCCCGGTATCGGGCATCTGGTACCCCACCGCATAGATACCGCCGGCCACAACGAAGATCGCGAGTAGACCGAGCCAGACTTTACGGTTGCTCCGGCAAACCCACGCTTGCAGGGCCAGCACGGGCCAGATGAGAAGGCCCTGCGCCATCGTCAACGATCCCACGAAAGCGCTTAAACAACTCGCGAGCAGCACGATATTCGCCGCTTTGGCCCGCACGCTGAGCGCGAAGAGAACGAAACTCAGCACCGCGCAGAAGATCACCAGCGTGTATTGCACCTGGAGAGCCCAGATCAGGTTCTCCAGTTGGAATGATGAGAGACAGAGATTCAATGTGACGATAAGCGCGGCCGCGAAGCGCCAGGATACGAACCGTCCGAAAATAGGCCGGTTCACGGCGGCGATAAGCGCAATTTGCGCCAGCAAACAAGCCCAACTGATGCAAAGGAGGGGAGTGTTTCGAAAAGAAAAAAATCTGGCGTCCAGGTAGAAAAGAAGTCGCGGGACCACTGGACGATGTCCCCAGTAAGGAGACCACAGGACCCCGGCCCAGTCCTTCCCCTCGTGCACGGATTGCAGTTCGCCCAGGAACTGCCATTGATCGCGCCACAGTACGTTGGTCCGAAACTGTGCGACTTGCCGTGCGGTGTGATAGTTGATCGCGAGAGTCGCAGCCAGCAGGACCACGAGAACACCGCTGGTTGAGAGCCGGCGCACTTTAGGCCAGGAGCCCGCTCCGCGACTGTGTTCGCTTGACAAGGATTGATTCTGACATACTCAAGGGTTGAATTCTCCTGCGAAACTCGAAGCCACTCTCGATAGCTACGTCACGTCCGTCCCCAGCCCGCAGAACATGCTGGACGTCTTCCGGGGAGAATGGTCATCGCGATTTCCGCCGCCTCACGATTCCTTGAGCGCAGGTCCCATCCCGCTCTTCCAGGATGACCGTATCCACTGGATGATCCAGCAGTTGGGCGGCGTCGGCGGCCATCGCGTGCTGGAGCTTGGTCCCCTCGAAGCAGGCCACTCCTATATGCTGGACCGCGCCGGAGCCATGTCCGTGCTCGCTGTTGAAGCGAACCAGCGTGCATTTCTGAAATGCTTAATCGCCAAAGAAATCCTCGGCCTCCCCAGAGTGGATTTCTTTCTCGGCGACTTTCGCGAGTTCCTGGCGGAAACGCGCGAGCACTGGGATCTTTGCGTCGCGAGCGGTGTGTTGTATCACATGCGCGACCCGGTCCAACTCCTCGCGCAGATCGCAGATCATACGGACAAGCTGTTCTTGTGGACGCATTATTACGAGCCCTCAATCATCGCGGCGAACCCGAACCTGAAGCATCGCTTCGGCGCGCGGATCGCCAAAGAAACCAACGGCTTCTCGTATACTCTGCAGCGTTTCAATTATCTGGAAGCACTCAATGGAAAAGGATTCTGCGGCGGAAGCGCCCAGTATTCCCATTGGCTTAGAAGAGATGCTATTCTCAACGGGTTGCGGCATTTCGGTTTTCAGAATCTTTCCATCGGCCACGAAACGCCCGATCATCCGCACGGGCCCTCGTTCGCGGTCCTCGCTACAAAGTAGTGTCCGCCACGCCGCGGTTTGGCAACAATCGCGTCTTGCATTCATAATAAAGTTGGAGTATTGCGCTTGATCTTTCCGTTCATCGAACGAGCCCGCCGCCGTTTCCTCTGGAATGAGTTGCTGGCGCAATTCGCCCTGGGGGCCGCGTTGCTTATGGCCGGCCTGATTCTGCTGCTGCTCATCGGGACGCAGATTCTGGATTGGCGCGTCATCCTCACGCTCGCCGCCGGGGGCTTCGCGATCGCCATCTATCGAATGTTCCGGCGGATGCCCTCACCTTACAAGGTCGCGGTGCTCGTCGATGAACGCGCTGGCTTGCACGATTCCCTCTCCACCGCGCTATTCTTCAGCGCAGCGGGTAAAGCCAAGGTTTCGGATTCGGTCCGCGAGGCGCAACTGGCGCAAACCGAGCGCCTGCTGCCCGGCGTCAATCTCGATGCGGCGATCCCCTTCACTTTCCCGCGTGCACTCTACGCCATGGGCGTGCTTGGGCTCATCGCCTCCAGCCTGTTCGCGCTTCGCTACGGCGTCAGCCGGAAGCTCGACCTCACCGCGCCGCTCACCGAGGTTGTAATGGACGGCCTTGGGTTGCACTCGCCGGATGCGAAACAGGCCGAACTTCACAAAAAGTCCGGCAAGAATGGCGAGCGGCCCGATCTGCTGGATGATTCCAACTCAGCCATTCCTCGTTCCCAGCAGAAGAAGCAGGGGGATCTGGAAACCGCGCCCGAGTCCGCCCTGGACACCGTCGGCGATCCCGACCCGAACGCCAAAGACGGGAAGCAAACCGCCTCTACTAAGGGTGGCGACACTAAAGCCGAGGCCGGTGAGAAGGCCGAAGGCGAAGGGGAAGAGACGGGCACTCCGTCCTCTGCCGGCAAGAACCCGGCGGATAACCCTTCCGGCAGCCGCGAAGGCCCGCAGCAGGGTGAGCAACAGGCGGGCAGCCAGCAGCAAAGCCAGGGCGGCAGTTCCAGTCTTCTTTCCAAGATGAAGGAGGCGATGTCGAACTTGCTCTCGAAGGCCAAACAGCCGAACGGGCCCGGCGGCCAAAAGCCGTCGCAGGGCGATAAGGGTGGGCAGAAGGCGCAATCGCAGCAGAAGAACGGCGAAAAGGGCGCCGCCGGAAAGAGCGAAAAGGGCGGTTCGCAAGACTCCGCCGATTCCCAAGAGGGACAGCAGGCCGGCGATTCGGAAAATGCGGAAGACTCCCAGGGCAAAGGCGGCGGCAAGAGTTCCGATCAGCAGGCGTCGTCCCAGCCTGGCTCGGGCATCGGCAAGCAGGATGGCAGCAAGGACGTGAGAGCTGCGGAGCAGATGGCGGCGATGGGCAAGCTCAGCGAAGTCATTGGCAAGCGCTCGCAGAGCGTTAGCGGCGAGATGATGATCGAGAGCCAGTCCGGTCCGCAACAACTTCACACGCAGTATTCGCAGAAGAGCGCAACCCACGGCGAATCCGCGGGCGACGTGAGCCGTGACGAAGTCCCCGTCGCGCTGCAAAGCTACGTACAGCAGTACTTCGAGCAGGTCCGCAAAGCCGAGCACTCAGCACCCGCAAGCCCGAAGGGCAAAGCCGCCGTAACCAAGCCCTAAATTCGCGTTCATTCGCGTTCATTGGCGGCCATTCATTCGTTGGCGCCATCCTGGGTTAAAGTTGGATACTACGGTGGCATTGACCTGCACCCTCCTCTTAGCGGTCGCTTACTCCGCATCGGTTTATGCGCAGTCGGTCGGCGATCCCAACCCGGTGCGTTTCGACCCCACCCTGGCGCAGGTGGACGCCACCGTCACCGATTCCCACGGCAGCTCCGTTCCGGATCTCAAGCCGGAAGATATCCGTGTTTTACAGGATGGCAAATCCAGGAAGATCACTGCATTCTCCTATGTGATGGATACCGCTTCCAGTCACACGCCACGCTCTATCGTTTTCATGGTCAACGACAGCGATATGGCCGCCCCTAACGTGGTCCGCGTGCGTGACGCGCTCAACCGGTTCATCGACGGGCGACTGCAACCGGGTGACAGGATCGCGCTCGTGAACACGACAGGAGGTTCCGGGTACTTGCGGCAGTTCACCTCCAGGCGCCGGGAACTCCACGCCGCAGTCGACGACCTGCACTGGCGGCCTCCTTTGCCATACGCGCTCGTTACCACCCGGGTTGTGGAACTGCTGCGAAGCACCATCGCGGGGCTCGCCGAGGTCCCTGGCCGGAAGTCCCTGATCGTACTGTCCGACGACATGATGCCGGGTTCGTTCGATGTGCGGTCTCTCGCCGACGCCGCCGCCCGTTCGTCCGTCGTCATCCACACGATCGACCCCAGCGCCACTCCCTCAGCGCGTGTCCTTGAGAATTTTCTCAACCCGCTTTCGGATGCGACAGCCGGTATCGTCCAGCCCGGCGACCTCGACCTCGATTCCAGGCTCCGCGCCGTCATGGACGACCAAACCGGATACTATCTCGTCGGATGGGATCCGGGCCCGGCCCTGAAACAGATATGGGGCTGGCCGGTGTACCACCGCCTCGATATCAAGGCCAACCGAGCCGGCCTGACGGTGCGCACGCGAGGCGGATTCTTCGGTGTGTCCGGCCCGCTGGTTCCGGCCGCCACCTCCTCCAAGACGGAGCAGATACTGGTCACGCTGTCCGCTCCACTCAAGCCGCAGGAGATTTCCGTCGACCTCACACCGCTCTTCGTGCAGCGCGATAACGAGTTATACATTCGTTCGCTGATCCATATCGGCCAGGGCATCGCGCTAACCGAGGAACAGGGCGGGTGTTACATTGCGAGCCTGACAATCTACTCGTCGCCGACGAGGTTGAATGATCAATCGCAAGGTTCTGCCCTGTCCTCGCGCGCGGCCAGGCTTCGCCTTTGCGGCAATACCCTCAGAAAAGTTCGCGAGGGAGGATTGGTGTGCCTCATCGAGGATAAAGTGTCTCGCTCGGGATCCTACGAGGTGAGCATTGGAGTTCGGAACGGGTTGATCGCCCGGGAACCCTCCCGTTCCGGCGGGCAGAACACACTGATCCGGCGCACAGACTGGAAGCAGGAGATGGCCGGTCTTGGCACCGCCAGCCGGTTGGTCGAAGTGCCCGGGATTGGAACGGCCATGCCACCGTTTTACCTGCGCGGTTCCGAAGCGCCCAAGGCGGACACTCCACAGCCGCAAGGCGTTCAATTTCGTACTCTGTCGTCAGGCGATCCCGCGATCCGCGATTTTCACCCCGGCGATACGTTGATCTACAATGCCGGCGAGCACGCCCGCATCCGGATCATGCGGGATGGCGAAGAGATCGATACCGGCGAAGCGACCGGCTCCTATCAGCTCAAGCGATCGCTGCCGGCGGGACAGTACATACTGCAAGTAATCGGCGCCGAGCAGTGGGCGGATTTCAGAATCGTGATTTAGCCGCCTTCACAAACTCTTCGAACAGCTTCCGCTGCACCGCATCGTTAGGCACCTGGTCCTCCGGATGCCACTGGACTGCCACCGCGAACCGTTTGTCCGGACGCTCCAGCCCTTCCACCGTCCCGTCTCCGGCCCGCGCCGAAACCACCAGCTTTTCTCCCACCCGATCCACCGCCTGGTGATGCCGGGAGTTTACGGCGGCTGTTGGTCCACCGAGTATGGAAGCCAGCTTCGATCCGGGCTCCACCGCCACTTCGTGGGCCGGCTCCCCCGGGTCCTCGGAATGGAATTGGTGTGTCGCACGGGCCCGGATATGCTGGTCGAGCGAGCCGCCGTGTTCGACATTGAACAATTGCATCCCGCGGCAGATCGCCAGTACCGGCAAATCTTTCTCCAGCGCCGCATGCAAGAGGCCCAGCTCCAGCCGATCGCGGATATCGTTCGGTTCGTCCGCTTCGGGATGCTTCTCCTGCCCATACAACGCGGGGTTCAGATCGATTCCGCCGCTGAGCAGCAATCCCTCCAGGTTGGTGAGATCCGCGGGGTGTTCCGGTGTGATGAGTACGGGTTCCGCGCCGGCAGCGCGCACCGCATCAGCGTACGGCTGGACCTTGATTTCATTTGAGTAAGTAATTCCGATGCGCGCGGTCATTCCTGTTTGGCGTCGATCTTCTTTTTCAGCGGAAGCAGTAACCTTAGAGTAAGCAGAGTAAGCACGGTCAGCGCAATCGCTATCTCATATCGGTCCATCGCAACCGCGGCGCCGATCGCGGCCGTCGCCCAGATGCTCGCCGCCGTCGCGGTGCCATGAACCGTCTGGCCGTCCTTAATGATCGCTCCCGCGCCCACGAAGCCGATTCCTGTCAGCATGCCCTGGAGCACTCTCGATTGTGCGTTCGGGTCGTTGCCCGGAATCAGCAACACCGCGCAGCTCGCCATTCCGACGATGGGGAAGGTTCTGATCCCCACGCTCTGCCCTTCGCGTTCGCGGTCCCAGCCGATTGGCAGCGTGAGAAGATATGCAATCGCGATCTTCTCCAGGCGCCACATGCCGGACGGCCAGTCGTATCCCGGCAGGGTCAATTTGCTATCCTGTCTGCGCACCGTTCACAAATCGGATGAAAATTTCTAGAGTCCAATCGTTCCTCCTGAGCTGTCCATTGCCGGAGCCTCTGCACCTGCCATTCTATGGCGGCGAGCGCACCATCCTGAAGCGCGACGCCATGCTCATCCGGATCGATACTGCCGAAGGTCTCGTCGGATGGGCGCCCGGGCCGGGCAGTGAACGCGCGTACGGCGCCATCGTCAATGTCATTGGGCCGTTCCTGGAGGGTCGCACGCTTGCCGATACGGACGCGCTCCGGGTGCACTTCACCAACGGTCCGGCGGCGGGCGATGCGGAGTTGATCAAGACCTACGGCGCCGTGGAGGTTGCGCTGTTCGACCTGCTCGGCAAAGCCATGGGCGTGCCGGTATCCGAGATCGCGGGCGGCCGGATACGCGATCGCATTCGCTTGTATGGCAGCGCGGGCATGTACATGACTCCGGAAAAGTATGCGGCAGAGGCCGCAGCGGTGGTAGCCCTGGGCTTCACCGCATATAAGATGCGGCCGGGCATCGGTCCGGAGAAAGATCTCGAGGCCGTTCGCCTGATCCGTGAGGCTGTCGGGCCGCGCCTCGACATCATGGTGGACGGCCACACGTGGTGGCGAATGGGTGACCGCAGCTACAGTCTGGAAAGCGTCGAACAACTGGCGGAAGGTATGGCGGAGTACGATATCACCTGGCTCGAGGAGCCGATTCCGCCGGATGACCACGAAGCTTACTTGCGGCTTAAGGACAAGGACATCGTGCCGCTCGCCAGCGGGGAGCACGAACCGGACGAATCGCGTTATCTCGACCTGATCCTGACCCAGAGCGTCAATTACGTGCAGATGGACGTGTGCTGCCAGGGCGGCTTCTCTCTGGCGCGCAGACTCTTCAGTGAGATCGAAAAAGAGAACCTGCGATTCGCGTTCCACAGCTGGGGCACGGAACTCGAGGTGATCGCGGCCGCGCACTTGGGAATCTG
>JAOAPQ010000461.1 GCA_025462965.1 Bryobacterales bacterium | reverse complement strand
GGGTAAGGACCTCGTAGCTTTCTTTCTGTTCGGCGTAACTGAGTTTCGCCGCGATGGTATCCGCGGGACCACCCCACGTACCCGTGCCGCGCGGATCGACGTAGCGCCGGGTCACCTGGAGGCAAAGAAAGTCGGGAAGAGTCTTCGTGTAATTGAGAGCGTATTCGCGGATTTCGCGGATGAGACTCTGCTGGTCCTCGTAAGGCGGCGGATCGGGCTGCTTATAGACTTTCGGGGCGGCCGGAGGCGGTGCCTCGGTAAGGGTGGCCGTCGCGGACATCAGTCCCTTTAAAACCGCGACGGTCTTCGGACCGGCTCCTTCGCTCTGCAGGTCTTCCACGGTTTGCGCATCCAGCTTTTCCGCGAGCTTCATGTGCTGTAACGTAGCGGCGACCCGATTATCGGGAAGCTTCTGATGCACGGAGGAAAGAATAAACTCGCGCACCTGCTTCACGGAAACGGATTGCTGGCACAGTGCGCTTAGACACACCACGAGCGCGGTCAAAGGGAGACGGAACCGCATAGTGCTATTGTCGCATCCGACAGGCATCCGGTTTCAACCGAGTTACTGACCGAAAAAGCTTTTGCGCTTCTTCTGGGGAGGCTGTTGTTCCGGCGAGCGTTCCGAAAGCGCCTCGTCGAGGGCCTTGACGGCGACCGGAGCCATGATGCGATACCCTTTCGCGTTGGGGTGCAAACCGTCATCCGCGAGATCCGCCGGCATCAGGCCGCTGCCATCCTTCATGGCCGACCAGTAGTCCACGTACACATAATTCCGTGACCGGCAGTATTCCTGGAGCCAGGTGTTCACTTCATTGATGGCGCTCGGCGGGCGCGTCGCGGTCATTTCGAAACGCGGATTTTCTCGCTTGTGATAATCGCTTACAGGCGTAATGGAAGCGAAGAGCGGGATTATGTGATTGGCCTTGCAGAGATCGCCGATCATGCTGAGATTATTCTCGATCGTATGGACTGCGACACCGCGCGCGATGTCATTGGTGCCCGCCATGATCAGCATGGCGCGTGGATGGACGTCGATCACATCCGCCTTCATGCGGCCCAGCATCTCACCGGTCACCTGGCCGCTGATGCCGCGATTCACGTAATCCCGGCCGGTGAAATATTCGTTCAGCCTCCAGGAATCCGTAATGCTGTCGCCAAAGAAGACGACGCGCGTGAAGTTCGGAGTAGGCGGATTCAGCTTCGCATTCGCTTCCGAATAACGATGCAGGTTGTCCCGGTCGGGGTTGCGGAGCTGCCGCTCTTTCTGGTCCAAGAGCGCGCGCAGATGATTGTCCAGACGTTCCACGGAATCGCGCAGCTCCACGAACTGCTTGCGCGCGGTCTCAGGCAGCGGGTAAGGCTTGGGCATGGCGTCCAGCAGCGCGAGATATCCCCGCGCCTGGACGAGGAAGTCGTAGGTAAGAGCGGAATTGTTGGGCGTCACTTGCATGGCGGAGAGCGTCTGCCGGGCATTTTCCGCGATGATGGCGCTGGTCCTGCCCATCCCCGGAACGACCGCGGCCGTGGACTCCATCAACTGGCCGATGCGAATGGTGAGTTGCGCGGCATCGGCCGTGTTGAGAAGCGGAGTGGCAGGCGCGGGCTGCGTCTGCGCGTAAGCCGCGGAAGCGAGGAGCAGGAGTGCGAACAATTTCATGGCTAAGTTTCTTTATCCAAGCGCAATGTGATGGTACCAATGGTGAACTGCATTCGGATCTGGATTTGCACGGGAACCTTCCGGGCGTCATCGGTCAGCCAGATGTGCAGCCGGCCGGGACGGCGATAGAGCACGTTGTTGAATGCGTAGATTTCGTAGAGGATCGTCTTCTTCGCACCGAGCGCGGTTTTTAATTCCTCGCGGCGCTGGCACTCAATCTTGAGCATCACGCTTTTCTTGCCGTCGCTGACCGGCACCTGCACCGTCTTACCCGGTTCCAGGTTCAGCGACCGCAAGTAATACAGGCCACCGATAATATCGTGCACGCAGGGCGGGACGGCCGTTTCAGCCGAAATGACCGTGTTCTTGTTGAGGTCCTTTTCGCGGTAGATCGCTCTCTTCTCGTTAGACTCGTAAACTACTTTGGTTTCGCGGTTGCGGCTGGCCTCATGCGCCACCATGAAAGTGCTTTGGGCGCAGAACGCGCGCGACATTTCCGAGGTGTAATCGTCATCCACGTGGAACAGGCGCGATACCAGGCCAAGCGATTCGAGATGCAATTTGGCTTCGATGTCCGCTCTTTCCGATTCTGGCGCGGGACCAATCGACAGCTTCGCGCGGCCGGCGTTGACCAGCCGCCACTCGACCGAGTATTCGAGCGATTCTTTCTCGGTTGTTTTGGCCTCACCAGGCTTGGCGGACGGCTGTGACGATTGTGGTCCGGCGGCCAGCAACGGCAGCACGGAGCACACCACCAGAACCTTGCGCTTCTTCCATAGCGAACCCAGCATGAACACGAAGTCTCTCAGAAGTGAGAAACGCAAGTCAAAGAAAAATGGGTACAAAGTGGGGGAATCCGGAAGAAAAGCTACTTGATCAGCTTCTCGAGTTCGGTCGAAAGACCCTTTCCTTCGAAAAAGTTATCGGTAGCGGCGCTGTATTCGAAGTCATTTTTGATCCACCCGTTGCCATCGATCAGAAAAGCGTGCGGGAACCGCACAGTCGGGTTCTGCGGTGTGATCTTCAGGTACGAAGCCATGACCTGGCCGGAATCGAAAAGGATAGGCGATGTGATCTTGAATTTCGAGGTGTAGTCCTGCACCATCTGGTAAGTGTCAGGTGCCGTGACGATGTACAGCACCTCCAGCTTATCTTTGTACCTAGCCTTCGCCTGCTCCAGAATGGTTGAAAACTTCTGGCAGTGCGCGCAGCCCGTCTGCATGAATTCGACGATGAGCACCTTGCCGCGGTAGTCCTGCGGATCGTGATAGGTCTGGTGTACATCCATCAGCGCGAAGCCGGGCGCGCGCCGGTTGGAGAGCTCGCCCGCTGCGAAAAGAGCGGACACGGAAAGAATCAAGGTAAGAAGCCAACGCATAAGCTTTCAACCTAACATGCCTGCGAGCGACTGTTCGTAGGGAGCGCGGGCGATTCCCTTCTCCGTGACAATGGCGGTGACGTAGCGGTTGGGAGTTACGTCGAACGCCGGATGGCGCGCTACCGTGCCGCGCGGCGCGACCGACGTGCCCGAATAGTGAGTCACTTCGAGGGAGGCGCGTTCTTCGATCGGGATCGAGTCGCCGCTGGCCAACGTGAGATCCAGGGTGGATGTCGGCGCCGCGACGTAGAACGGCACACCATTCTCCTTCGCTAGCACCGCGACGGAATAGGTGCCAATTTTGTTCGCAACATCTCCGTTGGCCGCGATGCGATCCGCGCCGACGACAACGCATCCGATCCGGCCGGATTTCAGAAAGTGGCCAGCCATGTTGTCCGTGATCAGCGTAGTCGGTATGTTGTCGTGCAGCAGTTCCCATACGGTGAGGCGGGAACCCTGGAGGAAGGGGCGCGTTTCATCCGCGAAGACATCGATCTGCTTGCCCTGTTCCACGGCTGCGCGGATCACTCCAAGCGCGGTGCCGTAGCCGGCGGTAGCGAGAGCGCCCGCGTTGCAGTGCGTCAGCACTGTCTTGTGATCGGGAACGAGCGAGGCCCCGTGCTGTCCGATGGCTCGATTGATGGCGATGTCCTCCAGACGGATCTGCTGCGCTTCAGCGGCGAGGGCGGCACGCATATCCGCGGCACTCCGGCCGGCGAGAGAACGGTGCAGCTTCTTCATGCGGTCGATCGCCCAGAAAAGATTTACCGCCGTGGGGCGCGTCTTCGAGAGGGTATCGCAGATGGACTCGATATCCGCGTCCGGCTGCTGCATGCCGAGCGCTATTCCCATGGCGGCCGCCACACCGATGGCCGGCGCGCCCCGGATTACCATGGTGCGGATGGCGTGCGCCACTTCATCAGAAGTACGGCAGGTGATAAATATTTCTTCGTTCGGCAGGCGCGTCTGGTCGATCATGACGACGCCGTCATCGGTCCATTGAATCGTTTCGATCATTTTAAGTGGGGAGATGCTTTCCTTGCGCGAATAGGGTCAGGAAGAAAGTGAGGTTATAGCAAGCGTGCATGCAGACGGAGGCGCGCGTAGAGCCGGCGGCATAACGCATCCAGCCGAAAGCGGCGCCGGCGAGCGTGACCAGCAAGCCCGATTGCCACGCGAAGGCGTACTGAGATAAGTGGAGAGCGCCGAAGACCGCGGCGGTCAAGAGAATTCCCGGCAACGCGCCAAGCGAACGAACCAGGACGGGCTGCATGAAGCCGCGGAAGATCAGCTCCTCGCACAGCGGCGCCAGCGTGCTCCCGAGGATGGCAAACTCGATCGCGGTGGCACGCTTCGCGAGCAGGTGCTTCATCGGCGTATCGACATCGGGCGTGTGGAGGACGCTCCCGAGAATAGCCACAGTGAACGCGAGGGCGAGGCCTATGAGCGCCGCGGAACCCAGGTTGACTCGGGACGGAACCCAGCCGAGCGACTGCCAGAATTCGCGCCCGTATTGGAGCTTGATGATGGCGTATAGAACGGCGAACAGCATCCCGTAAAGCAGCATCTGCGATGCGAGCACGACCGTGCCATCATTCCGCGGATCGACATGGAAGAGCACCGCCATCCCGTGCATCAGGAGCTGACCGATCACAATGCAGATCAAGCTCAGGCAAGTGAAGATCAGCAGATCCGTATAGCCCCATGACGGCTCCCGCTCGATCGGAAAATCGGGGGGAAGCTCGGGGGTGAGTTCGTGCGTCACGCGGCGTGCAGTACCTTCCTGAGCGCGTCGGCGGTAAAGCTCTTTTTCGATTTGATCAGCTGCTCCGGCGTTCCGCTGGCAACGATGCGGCCGCCGTCTTCACCGCCATCGGGACCGAGATCGATGATCCAGTCCGCCGATTTGATCACGTCGAGGTTGTGTTCGATCACCAGAACGGAATTGCCAAGATCCACCAGCCGCTGAAGCACATCGAGCAGTTTGCGGACGTCATCGAAATGCAAGCCCGTGGTGGGTTCGTCCAGCAGATAGAACGTGCGGCCAGTCTGGCGCTTGCTCAATTCCTTGGCGAGCTTGATGCGCTGCGCTTCGCCGCCCGAAAGCGTCGTGGACGATTGGCCGAGGTGGATATATCCGAGCCCGACATCATTCAGCGTCTGAAGCTTCGGCGCGATGTGCGGCAGATTTTCGAGGATGGGAAGCGCCTCTTCCACCGTCATCTCGAGCAGGTCGGCTATGGAGCGATCTTTGTACTTCACCTGCAGGGTCTCATGATTGTAGCGGCGGCCGCGGCACACATCGCAGGTTACGTAGACATCCGGCAGGAAGTTCATTTCGATGCGCTTGAGCCCATCGCCCTGGCAGGCTTCGCAACGGCCGCCTTTCACATTGAAGCTGAAGCGGCCGGCCTTGTAGGCGCGCTCACGCGATTCAGGCAGCATCGCGTAGAGGTCCCGGATCGGGGCGAAGAGGCCGGTATAAGTCGCCGGGTTCGAGCGCGGCGTGCGGCCGATGGGAGACTGATCGATTCGCACGACTTTGTCGATATGCTCAAGGCCGGAGAATGAATCGTGCGCGCCGGGCTCCTGGCGGGAACCGTAGATCTCCTTCGCGAGCGAGCGGTAGACGATGTCATTAATGAGGGTCGATTTGCCGCTTCCGGAGACACCGGTGACGACGGTCAGGACACCGAGCGGGATTTCAATGGTGACGTCCTTCAAGTTGTGTTCGCGCGCGCCTGTGACGATGATTCTGTTGCCGTTAAACTTGCGCCGCCTGGCCGGGATGGCGATGGAGCGCGCGCCCGACAGGTACTGCCCCGTGAGCGATCCGGGGATGAGACGGATCTCGGCCGGCGTACCGCTGCCGACGAGTTCGCCGCCCAAACGTCCGGCACCCGGCCCGAGATCGATCACGTAATCCGCACGCTCGATGGTTTCGGCATCGTGCTCCACGACGAGCACTGTATTGCCCATATCGCGCAGGTGCGTGAGCGTTTCGAGAAGCCGCTCGTTGTCGCGGGGGTGCAGACCAATGGACGGTTCATCGAGCACGTACAAAACGCCGCGCAGCTTGGAACCGATCTGCGTCGCAAGCCGGATGCGCTGAGATTCGCCGCCGGAGAGCGTGGATGCCGACCGTCCGAGGCTGAGATAGTGCAATCCGACAGCGGTGAGAAAC
>JAOAPQ010000864.1 GCA_025462965.1 Bryobacterales bacterium | reverse complement strand
TTCAGCGCACGCTTGAAGACATCCTTGTCCTTGCTGGAGCAGGTCAGGAGGTTGACCTGGTAGCCCAACTTTTCGAACACCGGCTTGAGCGATAGGTAGTGCTGCGTCGCCAGGATTTCCGTGGGCGCGAGTACGCCGGCCTGGTACTTGTTCTCGACAGCGATGACGATCGCTTCTGCCGCCACCAGTGTCTTGCCGCTACCCACATCTCCCTGCAGCAGGCGATTCATCGGCGTAGGCGCAGCCATATCCTTGGCGATCTCGCCAAGCACTCTTACCTGCGCGCGGGTGGGCTTGAAAGGCAGCATCGCCTTGATGCGTTCGCGGATACGCTCGCTCACTTCGAAAGCAATGCCGGGCATCAGCCGGGCCTTGCCCTTCTTGAGCGCCAGGCCGGTTTCGAGCCAGAAGAATTCTTCCAGGATCAGCCGGAACTGCGCGGGCGAGCGGAAGGCGTTCAGCATCCGCAGATCGGAATCGGCCGGCGGAAAGTGAACGTCATGGATCGCGGTATCCAGACGGGGCAGCTTCAATTTCGCAGTCAATGCGTCCGGCAGATGATCTTCCAGCCCAGAGACTTCAGCCAGCACGCGGTGCACGAGGGTACGAAGCGCGCGGGTATTGATCTTGCTGACCGCCTCATAGATCGGGACCACCCGCCCGACGTGCAGCGCATCCTCGCCTTCGTCTTCGCCGGTAAGCGACTCCATCTCGGGATGCATCATCTGGAGCTCGCCGCGGTACGAATCGAACTCGACTTTCGCGAACAGCGCGAACTTGGCGCCGGGCACCAGCTTATCCGCCAGATACCCGCCATGGAACCACTTGGCGAGCAGGATGGCGCGGGAAGCGTCCGTGAACTCCGCTTCGAAGAGCCCCAGATTGCGGCGGCGGAAGCCGGAAAGCTTGGCGGAGCGGACTTCGGCGATGACGGTCGCCATCTCGCCGGGCGCGAGCTGAGCGATCGTCTTGACGTTGCTGCGATCCTCGTACCGGAACGGCGGGTAATGCAAAAGGTCTTCCACGGTGCGAAGGCCCTTGCTCTCCAGCATGGCGGCGCGCGCGGGGCCCACGCCCTTCAGGTACATCAGGGAAGTATCGAGATCTAAAGACAACCGGCTGACCACAAGTGTACAATGCGCCCATGCGATTCTCGGCGGTTCTGCTGTTGGCAGTGTGGTCGGTTTGCGGGCAGGACATCCGCTTAGGCCTTGTAGGAACAGATACTTCGCACGTTACGGCTTTCGCGAAGATATTGAACGATCCGGCGTCACCGGACTATTTGCCCGGCGCCAGAGTGGTGGCGGCGGTCAAGGGCAGCAGCAAAGATATCGAAGGAAGCGCGTCGCGCGTGGAGAAGTTCAGCGACGAACTGCGGTCGAAGTGGCACGTGGAGTTCTACGCAAGCATCGCTTCGATGATGAAGAACGTGGATGCGGTGCTGATCGAGAGCGTCGACGGGCGGGTTCATCTGGATCAGGTGAAACAGGCGCTTGTGGCGAAGAAGCCGATGTTCATCGATAAGCCGCTGGCTTCGACGCTGGAAGACGCGCGGGAGATCGCGCGGCTCGCGAAGGAAGCGGGCGTGCCGTGGTTTAGCGCGTCGAGCCTGCGGTATGGCGAGTTAGCGACGACCATGAAGTTCCCGGATGCGCGGGGCGTCTCGACGTGGGGGCCGGGACCTTTCGAGCCGCATCACCAGTTGGAGTTGTCGTGGTATGCGATTCATCCGATCGAGTTGCTGTACACGTTGATGGGGCCGGGCTGCGAAGAGGTAACGCGAATCTCCGGCCGCGATGACGACGTCATCGTGGGCCGGTGGAAGGATGGGCGCGTGGGCACTGTCCGGGCTCTGCGGCCCTACGGAACGTACGGTGCGGTCGTGAACCGGGAGAAGACGGTTGTGGAGAGCAAGCCCAAGACCGTGGAAGGATATCGGCCGCTGCTGGTGGAGATCGTGAAGTTCTTCCAGACGAAGGAACCGCCGGTGCCGAACGATGAGACTCTCGAGATTTTCGCGTTCATGGATGCGGCGCAGAGAAGCAAAGCTGCGGGCGGTGCGCCGATGAAGTTACGCTAGTACTTCATGGCAAATTTACTCGAAGGCAAGACTGCGCTCGTGATGGGCATCGCTAACAAATGGAGTATCGCGTATGCGATTGCCCAGGCGTTCTCGCGGGAAGGGGCATCGCTGATTCTGACCTATATCAACGAGAAGCAGAAAGAAAGCATCGAGGCAATCAGCTCCGACCTTCGGGTGGAAAAGATGCTGCCTTGCAATGTGACGAACGATGAGCAACTAGCGGCGCTGAAGACCGAACTGGAATCGATGGGCAAGCCGCTCGATGTGGCGGTGCATTGTCTGGCGTTCGCTAACCCGGACGATTTGAGCCGGCCCTTTGTGGAGACCAGCCGCGCGGGGTTTCTGCTGGCGCAGGAAGTGAGCGCGTATTCGCTGGTGGCCGTGGCGCGAGCAGCGGCAGGAGCGATGACCAACGGCGGCGCGCTGATGACGTTGACCTATCTGGGATCGACACGCGTGGTGCAGAACTACAACGTAATGGGCGCCGCGAAGGCTTCGCTGGAGGCGGCCGTGCGGTATCTGGCGGCCGATCTGGGGCCGTCGAATATCCGGGTGAACGGAATTTCGGCTGGAGCCGTGAAGACCGCCTCGCTGAAGGGCATCAAGGGAGCTTCGGCGCTGTTGACGACCGGCAGTGAGAAGGCGCCTCTGCGGCGGAATACCGACCCGGCGGAAGTGGCGGATACGGCCGTGTTCCTGGCGAGCGATCTGGGGCGCGGAGTTACGGGAAATGTGATCTTCGTGGACGCCGGGATGCAGATTATGGGATTGTAATCATTCCCATTCAATAGTGGCAGGCGGTTTGTGGGTGAGGTCGTAGAAGACACCGGCGATTCCTGGAATTGCCAGGAGCGCAGCGGACATGCGGTGAAGCAACTCCGGATCCATCGGGACGGATTGGGCCGTCATACCATCCATGGAATCGATCGGACGGAGAACCACGGAATCGCGGGCTTCGGAGGTGCCGAGCGGAATCAGCACCACAGGGAATTGCCAGACTTTCCGATCGAAGCCGCTTTCGTGTGAGAGGCGGCGGACGGTCTCGTCAGCTTGCCGGAGACGGGCGAGACGTTCCGGCGAGAGCGCACTGGCCCAGACGCGGAGCTGGTCGAGCGGGACGACCGTTTCCACACGGGCAATCACGCGGTTGATGCCGGCCGTGCTGTTCACCAGATCGCTCGCATCGGCATCGAAGCTATCGACGG
>JAOAPQ010000430.1 GCA_025462965.1 Bryobacterales bacterium | reverse complement strand
AGCGCCGTTGCGATGTACCCGGCCGTTCGGACAACAACTCCCCACATGTGCCGGCGCGAGAAGCGCGGCCGGCGGGACGCTGAATAATCGAGACTTGGCCGCATGCCGCGGGCATAGGCGAGTACCTGTCCTGCCGTAATGAGAGGGCCAAACGCGATTCCGAATCGACAGCCCAGAATCACGCCCAGTCCTGCGCCGAAGCCGGCGCCCCGGATCACACTGAAAACAGCCTCCCATCGCAATGGATAATGATCATGGCTGCTGGCTATTCGCTGAAGTTCAATAGCGATGGTAATGCCGGTCGCGGTTCCGGAAACAATTCCAAACAAAATACCAAGGCCGATACCATAGCCGATTCCGAAAACGATCGAGCGCGTCACCATCCTGGTGAGCAGCCGCAAAGGGCCATGTTGGCCGCCCAGCAAATCATAAGTAAGATAGCGGCTGCCGAGCACATCCAGACAAATGCCCATGAGGCTGATGGCCGCGACCGTGTGGGGGTCCATCGAATAATCTTAGAAGGATAACTGCTACTCGGAACACGAAACCCCCGCCGGCGCGCCTGTCGGGGCGCTCAGCCGAACTCCGTCTCCGGCGACTTTCCGGAACACAAGGTGCTGCACGGCGGGCGGCCGGGTCGGCGCCATCGTAAAGAACACCCCCACGTTTCCCTTCTGGCAGGTCATGTTGAACTGACCGCGAAGCCAGTTCTCTGCTATCACAGGGCCCGCGGCGCTGCACTCCCCGACGTCTTCCTTGAGCTTGCGAATCTCTTCACGCCGTTGCGCCGCGGGCGCGTCCAGGAAAAGATTCACGGCGGCGATTTGCTTTGCTTCTGAGTCGTCCCATGCCTTCCACAGCTTCACGATGTGATCGCGTGTCTGCGTCAGAATTGGCGACGCGGGCAGTTCGCGCCTCTGAAGCCCGCCACTCTTGAGGAATATATCCAGCGCCTGGTTGATCGGCTCAGCCGGTCCGGCGTAGGTCAGGTTAGCCATCGCAAACAACCCGACACCATAATCGGGCAGCCACAACATGTAAGACCCGAATCCCGGCAATCCTCCGCCGTGCCCCACGATTTGCTCGAAGCGGCAATCGCTGCTGATACGCAGGCCGAACCCGTACCCGCTTGCGTTAGCCTGAATCTTGCCGTCGGCGCGCCGCACCGTCAGGTTCGCTGGGCGCCACAGGTGGTTCATCTCGCGAACCGAAGCCCTGCGCACCGGTCCCGCTTCCGCGTCGTCACGAGGCGGCCATGCCGAAAGCTGGAAGGCCACGTATTTGCCAAGATCCGTCGCGGTCGTAAGCAGCCCGCCCATCGAGCCGAAAGCGCCGTGTGGCAGAGGAGCTTCCTCCAGGTACGTACCGTCCGGCTGCAGACGATAGCCCACCGCGCGCGTGGAGGCCGGCACCGATGAAAACTCGAAGGTGGACCCGTCCATGTGAAGTTTCTCCAGGATCTCCCTCTGGACGTACTTGTCGTAAGGCATGCCCGAGGCCCGCGTCACAACACGGCCCAGCAGTCCGAAGGCATAGTTGGAATATTCATAACGCGTGTCCGGCGGAGTCGAAAACGGAATACCGAGCTTCAGCCATTTCGTAAGATCGGCGTCCGAGGCGGCCAGTTGCTGATCGCCCCACGGATTGTCCTCCGGAAAGCCCGCGCTGTGGCTAAGGAGTTGCCGGATCCGCAGCGGCGCGGTGTCCCGCGTCGGCAGTTCCATCCGCGCGAACTCGGGAATCCATTTCGAGACCGGATCCTCGAGCGAAAGTTTGCCTTCATCGCGCAGCTTCAGGATGGCGAGCGCCGTGAAGCTCTTCGTCATGGAGGCGATTCGAAATACCGTGTTAGCGTCGACCGTCGCGCCGGCAGCACGATCCCGAACGCCGGCCGATGAAACGTGTGCGAGCCGGCCATCGATCACAACGCCCCACGCCATGCCGGGAATCTTCTTATCGTCAGCAAAACGGCGGAAAATCTGATCTACTTCCGGCAGCGCCGATTCAAGCTTCTGAAGTCTCTGCGGGTCGGTGAAACGAGCGGGCGGGTAGGCATCGCTCGCAAACAGAAGCGTAGCTGCAAACAATCCGGATACCGGTAGCAATCGCATGTGTTCCAGAATCCCACACTGGCGCGGGCCTCCACTCCTTCAAAGGCGGATTCTCTTCGAAAATGACATTTTGATGACCGGGAAATCGTTCACTGATTTCTAACTCTTCCAGCCGCTCATACACGCGATATTATCTTGACCAAATTACGGTTCCTATATAGAGTGAGAGACATATTTTCCGCGGAGCATGAGCGGCTCAGTCGTATAATTTTCGTCCGATTCACCCAGGAGGTTCTCATGAAGACCCAGAAAAACAGCGCGACGCCGGTGATAGATCCCGCTATCGCGAAGACGCATCAGGCGTTGTTTGACACCTGGTTCCCACTCGACGATCTGCCGATATCCCCCTCCATCAAACCGGATATCGCTCTGATCGCCGCCGAAGTTAGTAAGACGATGCTGGAGGCGTTCAGCCAGTCCGCCGGCATCTCGGGACTACTGGGGGCCATGACGTATCCAACCAACCTCCCGTTTTACAGTTGTCTCCAACAATCCGACAACCCCGCGGTGCGGAGCCTCCTCGCCAGCACAGGCGGGTATGGCGGCATTCCCGCGGCACAAAGATCTCCGCTGTTTTCCTTCCTGTTCGAGGCAACCTGCGGAGCCGCAACTGCACAGGTCGCCATGCAATTGAGGGAGATTTATCTCAACGGGATCTGGGACCTGCCCCTTGCCGTTCCTTTGACCGAAATCCAAAGCCCTACGGTGTTCATGGAGGACACCGCGATCTATGCAAAGCGGCACGCTCCGTCGATACCGCCCAGCGGCCTTCGCTATGACCCTGCCGAGAAGAAGATCTACCACCAGGACGGTCCGATCGATTGCATCGTAGTCGGCAGTGGACCTGGCGGCGCTACCGTGGCTCACGAGCTGTGGAAGAGCGGCAAGCGCGCGGTGATCATCGAAAAAGGGCCTTTCGTTGTCTGGGGGTCCATGGATACTCGCAGCTATCCCCAGCTCATGTTCGAGCGGAACAACGCGTCAACTTCCGATAACGGAATCGTCATCCGCAGCGCCGAAACGCTGGGCGGCGGCAGCACAGTGAACATCGACCTTGCGTTTTCGCCTCTCGAGTCCACGATTCAAGCCCGAATCGATGAATGGCGGAAAAATGGCCTGATCGATTCGGAGTATTACACCCCTGAACGAATCTCCGCGGCTTACCAGTGGGTGCGGGAAATCATTCAGACGCGCGAGTTATCGCAGAGTGAATTGAACCGGGACAACCTGGTGCTGTGGAACGGCGCAAAGGCCTTCGGTGTGGATCCTCGGTTGTACCACTTGAATCGATTTCCGCAAAACACTTCGCCGTCACCGGTCGACGACAAGCGGGATGCGGCGCGCCAATTACTGCTGCCGGCAATCACCGATACCGCTAACCCGCTCAGTGTCATCCCCGACGCCACGGTCAATGAGATCCTGTTTGAGCCCGTGCCGGACAGCCGGAATGTCCGCGCGACCGGTGTTTCCCTGACCCTCAATGCGCCTTGGACAGATCATCAAAACACCGTCGTGGACCCATGTCAACTCGGCATTCCGCCCGGCGCACTCGTCACTATCGATGCGCAGGATATCGTGCTCGCAGCCGGCACCATTGGGACCACGCGCGTTCTGCTGAACACGGCGGCAGCCACACCGGCCATCAATAATCCGCGCATTGGCAAAGGCCTGATTCTCCATCCTTCGGTGCCGCTGATCGGCCAGTTCGATCAGGACATCAACTTATTGGAAGGGCTGGACAGCGCAACTTTCGTCGACGCCTTCGGTGTGATGCCCGGTTTCATTTTTGAAACCATGTCCGGCCTCCCAGCATACGGCGCACTGCTGATTCCCGGCAATGGCGCGCAGGTCTATGAAAACATCAGCCGGTTCAATCAATCTGCCGGGTTCGGGGTCATGCTGGTGGACACTCCCTCGGAATCAAATTGCATAACGCTGGATGCACAGGGCAACCCGGTGCTGCAGTATACGCTGAGCGATTCTGACAAGAAACGGTTCCGCACGGGCGTAGCGATCGCAATCCGGATGATGTTCCTTGCGGGAGCCAAGAAGGTCATCATTCCTTCCAGCGAGAACTACCTCAAACACCCCGATTTCGATCCGATGCAAGCCGTTTATCTCACGAAGATCGAGGAGGCGGATCTGGTCGAGCAGAATCTGGAGTTCACTCCGAACCGCACCATGCTGACATCGGCGCATTTGCAGGCTGCCAATAAGATGGGACCCACACCGGATATCGCGGTCGTGTCCACCCGCCAGCGCGTATGGAACGTGCTCACTGGCGAAGAAGTGCCGAACCTATATGTGATGGACAGCAGTATGTTCCCGACTTCTGTCGGTGCGAATCCGATGCAGTCGCTCTATACCTTCGCGCGGATCTTTGCGGAGCGATTTATTTTTGGAGAGGATCATCGGCGGCCGGCAGTAATGACGGCCGCGGTGGCCTCCGCCCCCCCGGTCGCTCGCCCCGATCCGGCCAACCGGTAGTGCCGTCCGCCGTCTCGCGTCTCGCAATAAAGCGGCGGAAGCGCTCCACCTCCGCTTCAAATTCTCTACGGAAGGACGGCTCGGTCGATTTCTCTTTCGAGAAACCTGGCTCGACGCTCAGTCTTTCTTGTCGATTCAAGACATTTACCCACCCGATCACATCGTCTCGCCACAATAGCGGCATCGCGTAATAGCCGAGTTTCCGTTTGGCAGGCGGGGTGTATGCCTCAAACCGGTATGGCCAGCCCCAGAGGTGTTCGAATCTCCGGCGGTCCCAAACCAGAGGATCGAAAGGAGCGAGAAAGCGCACCTTTTCCTCTGTTCTCCTTCGGATTAGGTGTCCCTTGGGCCACACATAGCGGACTCCGTCGACGACGCCGCCGGCTAAGTCTCCTGAGTCCAAAAGCCTTGTTACAGCTGATTGCCTTCCTTCCAAGGCCGGTGCGGCGTGTGCCAGATGCTGTAACGCTGCGCGGAGGCTGCGATCGGGCAGGGGAGCGAGGATGGCAGCAATCAGCAATACAAGCTTGCGGAGCCGCTCGCCCGGTTCAATCTGCTCGTGCAGCTTCGTCGTTGGCTCGTACAGGCGGATTCCATTTTCGCGGCCGGCGATCCGTAAGAGGCCTCTGTAGTGAAGTGCCTGCAGGGTTCGAGTGGTCGCCTTCGAGTAGCCGCCCCAGGCATTGATCTCGCGCTTTCGGCCGAGATAGGCTTCTAACTCACGCGGGTGGATCCGCTTGTGTGTCGATACAATCTCGAGAACCCGCTGTTCGGCCGTACTCAGTTTCCCTTCGAGTCTCGGATGCAGCAGCACCCAGGTTGATCGCGGCATGAAGCCGTAGGCATACAGGAAATCTTCTTCCACGTCGAGAGAAGAGTAGTGTTCGTCGAGATCACCCGATCGATAGTTCTTCACACGATGGCGCAGAATGAGATCCTGGGCGCGCGCCGGCGACCGGATGGGATCTGCCTGAACGAAGCCAAGCCGCTCGATGGCCTGCCGAAGCGTCGTCGGTCGAAACAGGGATGCCGAGACTGCGTGCTGCCGTAAATGTTTGAGCGTTAGCTTCATACGCTTGCGTACGGATACATATTAAGGTAGTCCCGGAACAAACAGGACGATTGATCACTCTTATAGGCGCGACCGGGCCTGCGGAAAGCCGCTAACCCATCCGGAGCGACGCGGCACGGCTGCCAATCCATCCGGTTCGGGTATATCATCGTTCACCAGGACGGCTCGGATGATGGAACTGACCCGACGGGTTTTCTCCACGGCGGCAGTGGCGGCCGCTGTCGCGTCACATGGGAAAAGCGCACCACTGGAGCCTTTGTCTCCGGGAATCAAGATCTCGATGCAAGTCGGCGAAGAGGTCAGCGATGAAGATCTGACCTGGATCAGGCAGATGGGCGTTGACTATCTGAATGTCCAGACGGGAAATGGGCGCGCGACTCTCGCTAACTTCCTCGCTATTAAAAAGCGCGTCGAAGCAGCCGGCTTAAAAGTCTGGAACATCTCCAACAACGATAACCGCAATATCGAGGAGATCACGCTGAATCTGCCCGGGCGTGACCAGAAAATCGAGTGCTTGAAACAGTATATTCGGGACACAGGCAAGGCGGGCATCGGCTACATGACCTACGCGCACATGGCCAATGGCATTTGGTCGAGCGACCCCGAAAGCACGCGCGGCGGCGGCGCGTCACGGGCTTTCCACCTTCCCACTGCCAAGGGCTTTTGGAACGGTAAGGTCTACGAAGGGCCGCTCACGCATGGGCGCAAGTATTCGAAAGAAGAACTGTGGGACAACTATACATACTTCATCCGTCAGATTGCCCCGGTTGCCGAGCAAGCAGGCGTGCGCATCGGAATTCATCCCGATGATCCGCCGGTTCCGGAGTTGGGCGGCATCCCGCGACATATGTTCGGAACGTTCGATGGATATATGCGGGCGCTCGAGATTGCTAACTCGCCAAACATCGGAGTCTGTCTGTGCTGTGGGACATGGATGGAGGGCGGGAAATACACAGGCAAGGATGTTTTTGAAGCGG
>JAOAPQ010000385.1 GCA_025462965.1 Bryobacterales bacterium | reverse complement strand
CAGCCACTGCTGGATCTGCCTCTCCTGATCCTCAGATAAGGCAAGACAGGCCATCACGCGAGGCATACCTCACTATACGGCCAGAGGTTGTTTTATGTCCAGCTATTTGCTGGACACTACACTAGCGGAGCGGAACCGAGACCGGATATCGACGCGGTGTGCCCGGCCCGCCGGGGAACGATAGCGCAGCCACAACAATCAGTAGTAGCGCCGCGATAAGCAGCAGGTCGGAGGAATCCATGGATTGGGAAATCTCAGGATAGCACAGGGCTGAATGCCGCCGAGGCTCCCACCCATTCCATATCGCGATTGTGATCGACACGCATCATTTTTCCACCGCCCATGCGCACAATTGTGCTGACCGGTCGCAGACGATCCGTCCAGATATACATGATCCGGATCTCGGCGTTGGTCAGGCCGAACGGGATTTGAATCATCGGCTGGAAGTGTACTCGCTTTTGCAGCAAATATGGCGAGCGCTGGTCGGCAAATCCCGCACACGATCGAGAAATTGGGACTGCGGCACAAACGGGTGCCGCAAATACGAAATCGAAAATTTGCTGAGGCGAAAGAACCAGTTCGGGGGTCCGGCCGATTCGACTTGCAGATCGTCACGGAAATCGAAATCGACCGGGATCTTCTTGCGGATCAGCTCATCCGCGATCGCTCGATTGTAGATCCGGTGAATGGGAACGCGTTTACCCGCGTGCTCATATTGGAGGCGATTCCCCTCTCGGCGCACATCCCTGATGTCAACTGTTCGCACTCCGCACATGCGCTCTGTAAGCAGGAAATCGGGGAGTGTCTTCTGCTCCCGCGGATCGATCAGAACGATATTCTCCGCGTCCATGTCGCGGTTCGGACGCGGGCTGAACCATTTGTGATATTCCCGGTTCATCGCACGTGGGACAGGCCATCGCCTTTTGTCGCGTGTCGTTTCTACCGGTCAGCCTGCAACGCCAGTTCGTAACGGTGCGGCTTCGGCTGCGCGGCAGCACGTTGCTGCTTCATCAAATCGTCATCCACCTTGTCCAGCGCTGCCATGGCCTGGCCTTTGTTCGGTACGCTCTCTTCGGACAAAGGCACCTGAATCTCCCGCCAGCGCATCTGATGAATTGCCGCGCGTTTCACAGTGAGCGCATGCACCTCCATCGCCTGCTTCATCATCGGCGTGGTGGAAAGCGTCGCCAGATTCACGCCTTTCGCCAGCTCATCGCCGGAGAACGTGCCGGCTTCGATGCTATCGATTCGAAGGATATAGCGGCCGCCGGCAAGACCGATCACTTTCAGCGTCTCGCGATCCAGCGCGTCCACGAAGTCGGACGACCGCATCACCAGCGGAACCAGCTTCGACTTATCGTTCCAGTCAATGGGGAACGGCAGCGCACGATCCATCTGCTCCCAAACCAAACCGCCCCGCTTACCGATGGCGCCTAACTTCGTACCCTCCGTATGCGTGGCGCGTCCCGCCGCGCCATCGATCTCGACCGCCGTTACCAGCGCCGGCGCGTCCCATGCCTTCAATAAACCTTCCGCCATCGCCAGGTGGCCAGCCGCGCCGGGATGCACGCGATCCGGAATGATTTTCTGCGCAAGCGCAGGATCAATGTCATTCGCTTTCTTCAGCATGCCGACCACCGGGCTGTTCAGATCCGCAACCTGCAGGTGATTCTTTCCGGCAAGCTCTTTGAGGAACGCGGAGTATCGCTCGAGCACCGCATTGTAGCCGCCTTCAAACGTAGGCGGACGCGTCGCGTCATCGTAAGGCGACGGCTCAATCACGGTAATGCGAATACCCGGCAGATCCTTCTTTACCTTTTCGACGATGTGTTCATACCCGCGCGCGAACGTCTCGAAGATCTTCTCGTCGAATGCCCGGTACGAACCGTCGTTCATGCCCAGCATGATCGTCATCGCGGTCGGACGATAGGGCGTAACATCCCGATCTAGCCGCACATCGATCGGCCCGCCTCCGCCGCCGGTCACCCGGTCGCCGCCCCATCCGGAATGCACGAACGTAACCGGCATAGTCGGGAAGCGAGTCACCACGTAGGTTTCGACGTCACTCGTATAGAGCCGCTGATCGGTAATACTGTCGCCATAGAAGACGACCCGATCGCCGCTCTTCAGATAGAAGTCGCTCTGGCACAAGGCCGCGCCCGCGAGCGCGACAAACAGCATCATTGTTTTGCGCATAAAATCTAGCCCTTAGTTTCTCCCCAATCGACCTTCGGATGCATGGTGTGCCAGTCGGTCGCCTGTTCAAACGCGAGAGCCGCGCGCAAAGGCGTGCCTTCCTGATACGGATGTCCGGTAAAGAGCAGCCCTGCCGGAATCCTGTCCACAAAACCGCAGGGCACAGTCACCTGCGGATGGCCCGTCAGATTGGTAATCAGCAGCGTTGCCGATCCTGTCGGGGAGACCAGCACGTCCCAGTTCGACATGAAGCTGTCCATCTGCATCATCAACAGCGTTCGCGCACGCTGCGCGCGGATGTACTCCACGGCGGGAATGGTGCGCGCGGAGCGGAAAGAGTTCGGCCAATCTCCCGCGGCCTGACCCTTGAGCTGGTTGACGCCGCCTGTTCTGGTGAGGTCGTCAAACGCAGCCGCCGCCTCAGCGCTCAGGATGATACGCAAGGCGTTCGCGCCCATATCCGGCAGTTCCACGTTCTGGAGGTTCGCGCCCGTCTTAGCCAGCGAAGCGAGCGCCTTGTCGTACACATCCTTCGATTCGCCTTGTATGCGGTCGAACTCGGCTTTCAACACTCCGATGCGCAGTTTCGCAAGCGGCATCTCAGGATTCCACGCCAGCGGCACGCCGAGCACGGTG
>JAOAPQ010000384.1 GCA_025462965.1 Bryobacterales bacterium | reverse complement strand
GTCCCGTGATCCTGGTCGATTATCGGGGTGTCGGTCGCTCGGGTGGCGAGATGCCGGACTCGATGCCCGCTACCGCGGCCGACATCATCGCCTTCGTCAAGGCGCTCGGCCTGAAGGAGATCGATCTGTTCGGTTTCTCGATCGGCGGCATGGTCGCGCAGCAGGTGGTGCTTGACGCGCCCGAACTGGTGCGGCGCATCCTCCTCGCAGGCACCGGCCCGTCGGGCGGCGAAGGCATGCAGCAATTTACGTCCGAGGTAATGGGAATCGTCAATCGTCCGAACAGCACCGAGCAGGAACGCACGCTGGACCTGTTCTTTTCGAAGAGCCCGACGAGTTACGCGGCGGGCAAGGCTTGGCTCAAGCGGATCGCCGCGCGAAAGCTGGACCGCGAACCAGAAGCGAAGCCTCAAGTCGGCGAGGCCCAGCTCGTCGCTCTTGCTAAATGGGGTGCGATCCCCGCGACAGACCGCTACGGCGATTTGAAGAAGATCAAGCAGCGCACGCTCGTCGTCAACGGCAAGGACGACATCATGGTGCCGACCATCAATTCCTACATCCTTCAGCAGCATCTACCGGATGCCCGGTTGATCCTCTACCCGGATTCCGGGCACGGCTCGCACTTCCAGTTTTTTGAAGAGTTCGCCGAAGAGGCCGCGCGCTTCTTCGCCGCAGCTTGAAACCCAAGGCAAGGGCCGCCGCAAACAGCGTTCGTGAGGAAATCGCATGACGGCTGAGGAGATATTGAGCATCCATACGGACATTTTCAATCGCGCACTGAAGGAGCAGGACTACGCTGCTCTTGAAGGGCTGTACGCGGGCGATTACATGCTGGTGCGACCCGATGGTTCCGTGCTGAACAAGCAGGAGGTGTTGCAAGACCTGCGGAGTGGTGGGTTGCGGTTTCATTCGATCGAACTTAGTCAGACTGAGGTGCGTATGTACGGGTCAACCGCTGTGTTGACGGCCGAATGCCAAGCGGTCAGGTCACGGTCTGGAATGGAGAGTCGTTCGCACTTTCGACTGACTGCGGTGTATGTGCAGCAAGGGCAGTCGATCAAGCTTGTCCACTTTCAGAGCACCATCCTTCGGTAAGGCGCGTTGAGCGGAGCGTCGAAAAGCCGAGGGCCTGGTTTCGGGTCCCGTGGGCGCCGCTGCGAAGCTGGGCGTACCCAGGCAGACTCTCGAAATCAAAGATCCGGAAACTCGGAATCAACCGCCATCTCTTCAAGGCCGCGTAGGTTACTATTCGACCTTTCCGGTTTTTGTTTCCTTTCAAGCCTGGCAACTTCTCGGTGCGCCTAAACCGATAGCTTGCTGCAGGACCCCATCCGGCACCGATGCTCGATTTTCAGCAAACGCTGAAATTGTGGCCTGACTTCAACGGCTAAAGACCAACAACTCAATTGTTTACGAATGGTGCCGGGATTGCCCTCTGTTTACGCGTGAATCGTCCCACACGTCGAAGATGACCTTGAAGATCGAAAAGTACGCCGATGGGAACAGCACGACTATTCGACTCATAGGCCGGATGCAGGCGGAGCATTTGGAGGAGTTAGGGAAGCAGATTCTTGAGAACGGACCGGCAATCATATTGGACCTGGACGAAGTGACCTTAGTCGATGTGGAGATTGTCCGCTTCCTTGGAACTTGTGAAGCACGAGGCGCCACACTCCTCAACTGCTCGCCCTACATACGCGACTGGATCGGCAAAGAGCGTGATTGAGGACTGGGAGAAAAACGATGTCTAAGAAACTGGAAGGAAAGGTTGCCCTCATTACGGGCGGCTCACGCGGCATTGGTGCGGCGATCGCTAAGCGTCTGGCCGCGGACGGAGCACAAGTGGCTATCACGTACGCGAAGGACGCGAGCGCGGCTTCCGCCGTGGTTAAAGCGATTGAACTGGGTGGAGGAAAGGCTGTCGCGATCCAGGCAGACGCTGCCAACGTCGAAGCTGTGAAGGCTGCGGTCGAAAAGACCATCGAAACCTTCGGCCAACTTGATGTGCTTGTGAACAATGCCGGCACAGTGATTCCGAAACCCTTCGAAGAGACCACGCTCGAAGAGATGGATCGCGTGATCGATATCAACGTGCGCGGCACCCTGGCCACAACGCAGGCGGCGCTAAGGCACATGAAGAGCGGCGGCCGCATCATCTCAATCGGCTCGGCCGTGGGCGACCGCGTCCAAACCCCCGGGCTTGTAGCCTACTCGGCCACCAAGGGAGCCGTGAAGATCTTTACCCAGGCGTTGTCCAGGGAGGTCGGCGGCCGCGGTATCACGGTCAATAACATCCAACCCGGTCCGATCGACACGGATTTGAATCCCGCATCGGGCGATTGGGCCGTGCCTCAGAAGGCTGCGACAGCACTCGACCGCTACGGGAATGTTGACGAGATCGCCGCCGCGGTGGCGTTCATCGCCAGTCCGGAATCCTCGTACATGACCGGTTCGAACATTACCGTTGATGGCGGAATGAATGCCTGACCGCAAGTCTAATCGACGAAGAACCGGGAGACCGGTTACTCGTAAGACTGTGAGAAGCACGACCAAATCACATAAAAAAGGAGAATCTCAAATGCCCGGAACAGCTCAGATGGCTGAAATAAAGACTGTGGTCCTGGTACACGGCGGGTTCGCTGATGGCTCATGTTATGCCAAGGTGATCCCCCTCCTCACTGCAAAAGGCCTGAAGGCCATAGCGGCGCAGAGCCCCATGAGCTCGCTCGCCGACGACGTTAAGGCCGTAAAGCGCACGCTTAGTCAACAAGAAGGTCCGGTTCTGCTGGTCGGGCACTCCTGGGGAGGTGCGGTGATCACCGAAGCTGGCAATGATCCGCAGGTAGCCGGATTGGTTTACATCGCTGCGGGAGCTCCAAACAGCGGTGAGTCCTTCAACGCTTGGTTGAAGGGCTATACCCCCATGCTGGGTAGGGCGGAGATGAAGCCTTATGGTAACGACGGCTATATCGCACTCACAGAGCTTGGCGTCAGGCAATTCGCTCAGGACCTGCCCAGGGAAGAGGCGGATCTCGTCTACGCGGTCCAGGGGCCTCTTGCAGCGCGGTGCTTCGATGACAAGGTCAGCAAGGCAGCATGGACCACAAAACCCTCCTGGTACATCGTAGCTTCAGAAGACCGCGCGATCCCGCCAGCGCTTGAGAGCGACTCTGCCAAAGGGATCAAGGCGACAACGCTGACTCTGGCGAGTAGTCACGTGCCCATGCTGTCGCAACCCGATAAAGTCGCCGATTTCATCCTGAAAGCCGTCACAACGCTCAATGCAAACTCGCACATAGATGAGACGCAGGCGGCCGCTTGCTAACCATCGAGGAACTACGGTGAGTGAAATAAAACATCGCACGGTGGAAACGAACGGCATCCATATGCACATTGCCGAGAGCGGAACAGGGCCTCTGGTCGTGCTGTGTCACGGTTTTCCCGAATCATGGTATTCGTGGCGCCATCAGTTGCAGGCGCTCGCAGAAGCTGGATTCCATGCGATCGCGCCAGATATGCGAGGCTACGGGAAGACGGATCGCCCGGAAGAACCCGATCGGTACACGCTGCTCCATTTTGTTGGCGACGTGGTCGGCCTGCTCGATGCTCTAGGCACAGAGACCGCGGTGATCGTCGGACACGATTGGGGTGCTCCCGTCGCGTGGTACGCCGCGCTCTTGCGGCCCGATCGCTTTCGCGGCGTGATCGGTTTGAGCGTGCCGTTCATACCGCGACAACCCGTTCGTCCTACCAGTACTATGCCCCAGACCGAGGACGCGCAGTTCTTTCAGCTGTACTTCCAATCCCCAGGCATCGCCGAGGCGGAGTTGGAGCGCGATGTCCGTCTGAGCTTACGCAGTTTCCTCTACTCGGCTTCAGGAGAGGGCCGGGATGAGGGTGCAAGGGACGGCCGCGAAGTCGACATGGTGCCGCGCAAAGGTGGCTTTCTCTCGCGTTTGACGAATCCGGCATCGTTGCCTCATTGGCTCACCGAAGCGGACGTGGATTTCTACGTAAGCGAATTTGCGCGCACGGGATTTCGTGGGGGGCTGAACTGGTACCGCAACATGGACCGAAATTGGGAACTCTTGGCGCCTTTGTCTGGAGTGCAGGTGACAGTCCCGGCGCTGTATATCGCCGGCGACCGGGATCTCGTTTTGGCCTTTCGTGGAATAGACCAGGTCATCGCCAACCTGTCGAAATTTGTGCCGCAGCTCCGGGGAACGCTTCTGTTTCCCGGTTGCGGTCATTGGACCCAGCAGGAGCGAGCCCAGGAGGTCAACCAGGCTCTAATTGAGTTTGTCCAGCGCCTGTAGGCCAGCAGTCCGTTTTTTTCGCCAGAGATAGCTCGGAAACAAAAGGAGAATCACCGATGGACAATCAAAAGATTTACCTGTTGGCAGAAGTTACCGTTCTACCCGAATTCCTGGATGACGTGAAAGGCGTGCTCAAGCAAGCACTCATTCCTACGCTTCAAGAGGCCGGTTGTGAAGGAATGTTCGAGACGTCACGGGAGGACGACCCGCAAAGGCTGATTTTCTTTGAGATCTTCTCCTCTTCGGCGGCGCATAAATTTCACCTTGAACAGGACTACATGAAGCGGCTGTTTACAGCATTGGAGGGCAAGTTGGCCGGACCCTCGATCATGACCAGGTTGAATGCACTCTAGCGACATCGCGAAGTGTTCAGAAGTCGCCTGAATTGGTAACACGTCGAAAAAAGTTGTTTGTTCGAATCTCAGGTAGGAACAATGGCTGCTCTTCATAACAAAACGGCTTTGGTCACTGGAGCGTCACGGGGAATTGGGCGTGCCACTGCCTCGGCCCTTGCTGGGGCGGGGGCGCACGTCCTTGTTCACTATGGCCGTTCCGTGCAGGGCGCGGAATCTCTCGTAGCTGACATCCGCTTGAAAGAGGGGCGCGCGGATGCCATCAGGGCGAACTTGGGAACTCCAGAGGGCGCGGCACTGCTGGCTCAGGAGGTTCGCTCAATTGTTGGCGAGCGATTGGATGTACTCGTGTCCAACGCCGGCATTTCCAAGGCCGCAACCGTCGAGGATCACACTGTCGAGGACTTTGACAACCTCTTTGCAACGAATGTGCGCAGTCCATTTTTTCTGGTGCAGCAACTCCTGCCCGTCCTCCGCGAGGGCTCGAGCATCATCGTGATCTCTTCGATTGGCGCGCACACCGTGGTCGGGAAGCCCGGTCTGGACAACCCTTCGATCCTCGCCTATGCCTCCACCAAAGGAGCATTAGAAACGCTCGTTAAGTACTGGGCGGCCATTCTCGGGCCGCGAGGCATCCGCGTAAATGCAGTCGCGCCAGGGGTAATCGACACAGACATGTCGAATCTCACGAAGACCGAGGCCGGTCGTGAGACGACGCTTGTCATGCAGGCGTTGAAACGAATCGGCAAGCCAGAAGACGTTGCGGACGTAGTCGCGTTTCTTGCGTCAGATGCGGCGCGCTGGATCACGGGAGCGAGTATCCCGGTCGACGGTGGGTCGAAACTTTGAGATATGGAATCTACTTGGCAAAAGGGGTTTTCGATGGAGAGGAAGACAGAGGAGAACAACAAGAAGCTCGTTTTGGAAGCGTTCGACGCGCTGGTCGGAGGCCTCGGTGTGAACGGCACAATGGTGGTCGTGGGAGCGTCGATAGATCCAACCGAAGTATCGCCCAATCAGTTGCTTTTCGGCAAAAAGGGGATCAAGGGCTGGGCAGGCAGCATCCCTACCGACTCGCAGGACACCTTGCGGTTCGCGGAAATGACGGGCGTGCGCCGCATGATCGAAAAGTACCCGATCGCAAATGCCGCTGAAGGATACGCGCGGATGATGAGCGGGAAAGCCGAGTTCCGTGTCGTCTTGACCATGTGAGGTCCCGTGGTGTTCGCCGATAGTCGAAAAGCAGACTTTCCATGTCCGGGGAAACATTCCGACGGGAGCGGTAAGTAAATAGACCTTAACGCCGTCGGTCGCTGAAAAGTAATCGTTCCTGATTCCATTCAGGGCTGCTCCCGCTAACAGGCGCTTACTTATCCGGTCATGAATGGAAACAGTGTCGTTGGAGAGAAGGTATGAAGCCGAGTACTTATCGAGAGTCGTAACAGCGACTGTTGATCGCAAGTCCGTCGTTCAAAGTGACGAACAAATGGAAGCATATCAATTCAGGAGCGTACCTGATTACGAGCACACGCTTGTGTGGGTAAACCCGACCACCCCAGACCTTCGCGAGGACCAAAGATTTGATCATTATCCCGAGTCAGTTGTGCCCGGACCCGGTGGCACAAGTCTTCACTTCGTGACGTTTCCGCCA
>JAOAPQ010000347.1 GCA_025462965.1 Bryobacterales bacterium | reverse complement strand
GCTAGCATAAAAATTGCCATAAGTCGCATTTTCATTGTCCATGACATCATAACTGGACGCGGGAAGCTTGCGCAGATGTGGGAGACAAAGCAAGCTTGGGTTCTGAACCCGAAAAATCGGGTAATTTCACCTGATGTGCGGGTAAATCGGGGCGAAACGCGGGTATCGGCGGGTAATCTATTTCCTGTAAGTTGATTGTTTTCAGTCATCGGTGGGTTCGAAAGCACTTTTCTGTACAAAACGTCCGCGGCCAAGCTTTCGGAGAAGCGGTCGCGGGAGTTGCCTGGCGGGAAGAGGGTGCGGCAGAAGAGGCGATTTGTTTGCCGATTCGCATGATGGCGATTTTATTCTGACGCATGCGAACCGGGAGTTTGGCGTGCGGGCGGGTAAGTGGTTCCGAATGAGTGCGAAATAAAGTCGGAAGCGTGTCACCGACACATGACGGCACACCCTCACGAACGGAGGCGGGTCAGCTCTTGCCCGATAAGATCGCGGACCAACGCTCCTCCCGTCGATCTTCCGACGTTTCCTCGGTGCGAGTGGCAACGGTCCATACGTGCCCCGACGGATCCATGATCCACGCGATACGGTCGCCCCAGAACTGATTTTCTACCGGCCTCAGGACTTTCGCCCCACCCGCAACCGCCCGCTCCACCGTTCTGTCCACATCCTCGACATAGACGTAGATCACCACGGGCGAACTGCCGTCCGGTTTGGGAGCACGGCTCGCGAGACCCGGCCACTCTCCCTCGATCATGATCATGGCGGGGCCAATCGTCATCAACGCGTGGGCCGCAGTCCCGTCCGGACCCGGCCGGCGGACGCGCTCCAGCGCACCAAACGTGTTCTTGCAGAAGTCGATGGCAGCCGCAACGTCGCGGCAAAACAGCCGCGGTATGACGACCGAGGCGCCTTCCGGTATTCCCTTCACCCCATTTGCCATTTTATTCTCCGCATTCCAGCATAGAATCCGCCTGCGTGGAGTGTCTTGTAAGAACGGGAAGCACCCGGGCACACACCGAGGCGCCCCGCTCAATCCATGCGAACGTGATTCACGAACTGCCGCTCGGCCGCCAGATAGCTGCCGGGAGAAATACCCGAGAAATCGCGGAATTCGTGGGCCAAATGCGCCTGATCGTAATAGCCGCACGCCAGCGCCACATCCGCCCAATCCACAGGTCCGCCGGCAACAATCTGCCGCACAAGCTCTCGAAAACGAATCAACCGGCAATAGAGCTTCGGCGTAATCCCAACCTGCTCGCGAAATAACTGGCTGAACCGGCGGCGGCTCAGCGTGACTTCTCTGCTTACGTCGCTCACAGTCCGGATGTGCGGCACGTGCCGGAACTCCTGCAGCGCAAGTTGCACGGATGGGCGCAGTGCGAGCCGCTCTTCGGCGCCTCGCTGCATTGCCTGGAGCAGCGCAGTTTCCAGTACCTGGAACTTCCCTCCCACGCTCGCCGCTTCCCGCAAGCGATCACCCAACCGCGTAACCTGCGAACCCCAAACAGCGTCAAGCGGGACAACCTGGTTATAGAAATCGTCGGCGGGTACGTCGAAGAAACCGCGTGCCCCGCCCGGACGAAAGACAACGCCCATGACGGACCGAATCGCGGCCGGCTCGATCGCAATGTACCGCGATCGCATTCCGGAAACCGCTCCACCACCCGTCGTGAGATTGATGAAGACCTGAAATCTTCCATTCGGCAGCACACGTTCTTTTTGATGCGGCGTCTGACATCCGTCGTAGTACCAGAGAGCTTCTACGTAGGACGCAAGCGGTGGTCCTGGACGACGAGTCAGGAGCATCATGTTCATCAAACCACCCGCGGGAGAGGAAATCAAAGGGCCAGGCACGACCGCCCGCGAATCCCGCGGCCGATGCGTCCGGCGTGACTAGCCCGGTGCGGCTACTGGGGTATCGGGCTGTGAAACCGAGAGCTAAAACAACTCGACGATTCAGTCCACAGTCTCATCGTGGGGCACACCCACCCAATTGCCTCCAGAATCTCGCCGTAGCGCACATCCAAAGGCATTTGAAGAATCCGTTCATGGTGTGCGATGCGATTCCTGAGAATTCGAATGGAGTCAATACGCTGATGGATCAGGTTCCGTGAAATGGATACGTTTTTAAGTTGTCCGCTGGACAGGCGTAGCTGTTGCACTGCGCCGGGAAAGGCTCTGTAGAGTCCGCACTTAACCCACGGATCTTTTTCATAAGTCTTCGAGATGAGATTGGTCCAGAAACCAAGCGAAAGCTGGGCGACGATCCGCCCGTGCGTTATGGGATTGCCGCCCTTTGAGATCTTATCTTCGGCGTCTTGGACCGCAATTTGCTGACCCGGTTTCATGGGAATCGTCCGGTACCGATCATTTCCCAGTACACCCGACAGAACGCTGTCAATAGCATTGCGAAACGGTATCTCGAACCCCTGTAGCGTGTCGTATAAAGCTTCCGACAAGGCGGTGTTACGCTCGTATAGAAGCACTGCAGTGGTCCGACGTCCTTTTGCCATACTGAGATAGCCGGAGAATCGATCAACCGAGATCATCTTGGCGATCTTATTTATCTCGTCTTCCCTGTAGGCGAACCCGCCTTGACTTTGCATACCGAGACAGCTTAGCCTTTTTAGGAGAGCCCCGGTGTCACCGCTGCCCGCAACTTGGGCATGTGCCCGGGGTATTGTTTTTTGGCCAACGCGCGCTGAGAACGAAGATGTTCACATTTTCGCGCTACTGCTTGCCTCTCCTCGTTCACTGTGCGTGGATCTGGACTGTGTTGCTGACGCTTGTAGACTTTCCTGCCTCGCCGATTGTAAACACTGGGTCCGTTACATTCGCCGGGAGCTGGATATTCATCTGGATGATTCCATTGATCAACCCGGGGGCCGCTCCTGCGTAGAGTATCGGCGCTGTGATTGGGAGTTGGTTGAGCATTTGTGTGAGGTACCCATCCGCGCCGGTCCAAACCGTTCCATCCGGCATTCCTGACTTGCCTGGGAACCCGATGGCAAATAGCGATACGATTGACCCGGCCTGTGCCGGGTTTTCCGCGCTATTCACCGAACCATCCTGATTGAGCGCAGCGCCGAATGCCGAAGTCCCGGAGCGGAAGATTCCGATCGAAGTGCTTTGGGTCATCCGCAAAGGATTCAACGCCACCTTCGGCGTGACAACCTGGACAGTGTAGGCACTCAGGTTGGAAGGAACCTGCAGATTAACCTGATTGGGTCCGACGAAGAGCAAAGGTGCTGGCTTCGAGTCTACGAAGACCTGGACTCCGGCGAGCTGCGTCGGGAAGGCACCATTCGCGTCCGGGGCCGCCACAACGCCCATTTCCGGACCCAGACCCACACCGAAGAGCGTGATCAGTTCACTCGCGCTTATGCCGGAGAGAGGAGCGTACGAGGCCGCATTCGCCACCTCCAGAACGCCGGGACCGGTCAGCCCGTTAATTGGACTCAACCGAAGCAGGGTGCCTTGAGAAGAAAGCAAAACGATGTTACCGGCAGCGTCGAATATCGGCGTTTGGGTAACCGTTCCCGCGGGCAGCCGATACTGCTGCGCCATCCTGGTAGCGCCTGCGTTCAACTCCACAACGAAATCGGTGCCGAACGGCGCCACATCCGGAAGTGAAGGGAAGTCGGGCGAAGTCGTGCTGCCTGCGACCCAGACATTCCCCGCGGGATCGAGAACCAGCCCGGAAAGCTTGGAACCACGGCTGCCGCCCAAGTATGTTGCGTAAACGAGGGAACTGCCATCGGAACTGAGCTTGGCCGCAACCACTTGAGTAGGGGGATTTGTGGGAAGCGCCTGGACGGTGTGTTGAACAACGCCGGGAGTCGTCGGAAAATCACTGTACACGATACCTGCAACGTAAACATTTCCGGATCGGTCCAGAGCAAGTGCGTCCGCGGAATAGCCCGGTATTCCCAGCTGCGTCCCACCGAAATACGTGGACCAGACCAGCCTTGCGCCGTCCGCGGAAACGCGCGCGACAAAACCGTCGGAGTCCAAAGCGGAACACCGGCATGTGCCCTGGAACGCGCCCTGTGTGGTGGGGAACTCCGATGAGTTCGTAATTCCCGCGATCGTGGCAGTCCCCGAAGAATCCACTGCGATCGCTGTTCCAATGTTGTAGTGAACCGCCGGCGTAAGACAACCGCTGCTGCCGGTACAGGACGGTCCGCTGCCGCCGATCAGCTTGCCGAAGACGAGGCGCGAGCCGTCGCCGGAGATCTTCATGACGAAAGTAAATTCGTCGGGAGGGCCGTAACTGGCATCGTGCATCGCTGGAAAATCCGCTTCCGAAGTGTGGCCGAGGATATAGGCGCTACCCGTTGAGTCGAGTGCTATATGTGTCGCGAAGCTACCAAGAATAGGGAAGGGAGGACGGTTCGCGATCGAAGGCTGATGTCCGCCGAGGAAAGTGGAGTAGAGGATTTTCGAGCCCTTGGGGTCCAGCTTCACCACGAAGCCGGACTGCCGGGACGGAACCTTCTGAGAGATCAAGGGATTTACTAATGGAAAGTCATCAGCGTCTGTCGTGCCCACGATCCAGATATTTCCGGCTTGATCAATCGCGGCATCCGATGGGATCGAGGCGCCGTGGCCCAATGACGGAATGGACGGAACTGATGTTGTACCATCCGCGTTAACCCTTACCAGGGTGACCGTATAGTTAGCGGTCGCAGGTGTACTAACCGGAGGAGTGGACCCGACGATCAGGATGCTGTTATCCGGCAATGGTAAACTCCGCTGCCAAACTCCTGACTGGCCGGCGAACTGAAGTAACGGGCCTGCTGCTATGGCGCAGACCGGCATTAACAGCAGAAGGATTCTCACCGTGTGATTGTACTCGCTGCGCTTCTTAACCGTGTTAATCGTGGCGTAGCGAGACCATCGGATCGAGGCGCGCGGCGCGGAGAGCTGGAAGGAAACAGGCCAGCAGCGCCGCTCCACTCAGGACGACGACAACGCCCGCGATCGCGACCGGATCCGTTACGGGAACGTCGAAGACTTCGTTGCGGAGAACTTTGGCCAGCAGGAAGCTTCCGAGGAGCCCGGCGGCAAGACCGATGAACACCAGTTTGCCTCCCATGCCCAGCATGAGGCCCAGCACGTCGCGCCGCTCCGCCCCGAGCGCCATGCGTACACCGATTTCATGGGTCCGTCGCACCACGCTGTAAGAGAGCACGCTGAAGATGCCGAAGGCAGCCAGCGCCAGTCCCAGCATTCCGAAGAAAGTGAAAAGCGCCATGTTGAACCGGGGCTGAATAGTTTCGGTGCCAAGTACTTCCTGGAGGGTAATTGGGCGGCCGAGCGGTTGGTCCTTATCGATCTCACGGACCTGTTGTCTGACGGCGTTCAGCAAGGCCATCGGGTCGCCTTGCGTACGCACAGCGAGGGTTCGGCCGGGAGGGGCAAGCATCGTGTATGGAATGAAGACGGCGGGAGCGGGAGGATTTTTGAGGCCCGCGTTCCTGGTGTTTGCCAGGATGCCGGCGACGGTGACATAGGGTGCGGCTGCGGTCGTGGCAGAAGCCGGCACGCCGGGACGTTCGAGAAGATCCAGCCGTACGCGGCGGCCAATGGGACTTTCGCCGGCCGGCCATAGCTTGCCGGTGGCTTCATTGATGAGAGCGACGTGGTCCGCGCGGGCAATGTCCTGATCGGTCAACGCGCGGCCGGCGAGGAGGGGGATGCCCAGGGTTTGCGCGTAGCCGGCGCTGATGAGGCCGATAAGCATGCGCTCCGAGTCGTGTCTCGGGTGGCCTTCAATGGTGAAGTTCGATTGCGGGCCCCCAAAGGGCAGGCCGCCGTTGCCGATCGCCGCGAACTGCACACCGGGGAGGTTTTGGACGCGTTGAAGAATGTTCTGAGCAAGCGCGATGCGCTGTTCATAAGTAACGTAGCGCTTGGGAGAAACCTGCACGCCGACCATGAGAACGCGATCGGGTTGGAATCCGACGTCGGTGTGCTGGAGGTTCGCGAAGCCGCGTATGGCCAGACTGGCGCCGACGAGCAAGATCACGGAGAGGGCGACCTCGGCAATGGCAAGGACATTGAGGGTCTTGCCGCCGCGCAAGCTGGTGCCCGCGCCTTTGGCCGCGTCTTTCAGGGATTCGACCAGATCCGGGCGTGAGCATTGGAGCGCGGGGACGAGGCCGAAGAGGATCCCTGTAACGATCGAGATCCCGACGGAGAAGAGCAACACATAGCCGTTCACGGCGATGCGGGCTTCGTTCGGGACGTAGAAATCAGGCATGAGGGCCACTATCGCCCGGGTGATCGCGACGGCGAGCAGGATTCCGAGGACACCGCCGGTGACGGAGAGAACGACGCTCTCCGTGAGGAGCTGCCGCACTACGCGGTGACGGCCGGCCCCTACCGACATGCGGAGGGCAATCTCTCGCGCGCGCGAAGTGGCGCGGGCCAGCTGCAGGTTCGCTACGTTTGCGCAGGCGATGAGGAGCAGGAAGCCGACAGCGCCGAAGAGGAGGCGCAGGCTGGATCGCATTTCGCCCTCCGCGACAGTCATATCCAGATAGTTCCTTAGTACGGTGGTGAAGCCGTCCTTGGGAAAATCGGCGGGATGATCTCTTGCCAATTGCAGGCGCAGGGCCTGCAGTTGCTGCCCGGCGACATCGTTCGAGACACCGGGCCGGAGGCGCACGATGGTGGCAAGCATGCGGTCTTCGTGGATGTCGATGGCGAGAGGGAGCCAGCCGCCGTCGCTCGTCCACCAGCCGAAGCGGGGAGGCATGACACCGATAACCGTTTGTGGCTTGCTATTGAGGATCAGCGTTTTGCCCAGGGCCTCGGGGCTGCCGTTAAAGAGGCGCTGCCATGCGCGGTAGCTTAGCACCACGACGGATTCGGCTTCGCCGCTGGGTTTCACGTCCGAGGGGAGGATGGTCCGGCCGAGCACGGGCGGCACGCCGAGAAACTCAAACGCATTGGAGGTGACCGAGACGGCGGTGAAGTTCTCGGGCGGGCGATCGCCGGTGAGGAGTTGGTTCTCCGGACTGGTCCCCATGACGGCGGAGAAGGCGGGC
>JAOAPQ010000345.1 GCA_025462965.1 Bryobacterales bacterium | reverse complement strand
GCTTCTCCCGCGCCGTCGACATTGAGCAATGCTTCAATCCAACGTGTCGCCGTGCCGGGCGGCAGCACTTGATTGATGGGTCCGTAGAATAGCTCGCGCGCGCCCAGCCGCGAAATGCACCACAACTCACTTGCGCCGAATGAGCGTGCCTTGATGAGCGCATCCCCCACTTCCGTACGCGTGGATACCGGCAGCAATTCCAGGCTCGACGCCGTGCGCCACATTTCGCGCAGCAGGCTCGAATTCACCCGTTGCTTCTTCTGACCCCGCGGAAGCAGCGTCGGAGAGACGCGCTGGAATACATCCACCTGCTGATTGCGGTTCAAGCCGCCCGCGATGCGGCCCGCGAAGATCCACCAATCGATCTCGCACTGAATCTGGTTCGCGTATTGCAACCCGCCCGCATACACGCGGCGCGCCTGCTCAATGCGATAGTCGTCCCCGGGAAAGCCGAATCCCGGGCGCAGGCAGAATCCGCAAAGATTCAACCATCGCGCTTCGAATGCGGGGCCTTTCTTGCGCCCGTTCGCCGCCGCGAGGAAAGCATCGGCGAGCTGCCGGATGGTCCCTACCGGCCATGAATTCCGGCCCAGACCGAGAGTCTCCTCCAACCGCGAGGGCAACGCCTCCGGCGGAAAAGGGGCCGCCCCGGAAGGCGCGAAAACTTCGCTCACCAAGGCGCACGCCTTGAGCGCGTGCTCTTCACTCACAACCGCGGCAGGCCGGGCCGCTTCGGCTGCCGCCGCCTTGCGCAGTTCAAACTGCAAGCGCCAGCGATGGTCGCTTACCTTGGAATCGCACCAGGTTTCCAGCGTGCCGACCTCCGTCAGCCGTGCCCCCAATTTCACCGGAATCTGCTTCTCGCCCGGCTTGCCATACCGGATCACAGCCTGTAGCGGAGCATGCGCATGCAGCTCCGCCGGATCGAGCGTAACGATCGCGCCGGCGCCGTCTTCTCCGCGGGTGAGCGAGCTGTAAAGCCGGAAAGAAACGGGACGGTTCGCGATCAGTTCCAGATCCCCGCGATCCACTTCGATCGTAGTGCCTTCTTCCGTTCCGCGCGGCACCAGGCAGACCGCCGGAAGCTCGTTCTCCTTCGGATCGCCGATGCCGATGTAGTATGCGCGTGGAAGCCCACCGCGCACCAATACTCCGCTGCCGGTGGAGCGCACATAGGAGTAATAAGCAGCGCCGGTGGCGACCGCGAGATCCAGGTCGCGGTGTTCTAAGATCTCCGGGCGCTTTCCGTACCAGTGCTCCAGCACGTCCGCCACCCTGGTGCGACAGATCTCCGGGATGAAGAATCCGCCGTTGAACAGAATGGCGTCGGGCGCCTGACCGGCGCCTTCCAAAAACGCGTTCAGATGCTTGCTGATCGCGGGGTCGGTCTCGTACGGGAGCCCGAGCTCCCGGAACAAGCTGCGCTTCTCTTCCTTCGGAGCCTCTCCGCGCGCCGAAAGCGGAAGGAAACCTTCGAGTGTCAACTCGAGCGCTTCCTCGCGCGTGATCTCCGTCTTCAGCGATCCGCCGATGAGCGACGATCCGCTCCCGAGCACCGCGATCTCCACGCTCTTGCGATGCGGATCGCACAGCAGAATCTCTTTCGCGGCGGAACACTGGCGGCGCAGCCCGCTCCGCTGGCGAATGGAAAGCTGCGCGTTCAGCTTCGACTCCGCCAGCCAGGCGAGCGCGAGATCGAGATTGTCTCCGCCCAGCAGCAGATGCCTGCCCACCGCTGTGCGCGTGAACTCAACGCGATCGCCATCACGCGTGACGCGGATCAGACTGAAGTCGCTGGTGCCGCCGCCGACGTCGCATACCAGGACAATCTGGCCGTCAAACAACTTTTTGCGCGATTGCGCCAGGTTGTGTGCGATCCACGAATAGAACGCCGCTGCCGGTTCTTCCAGCAGCGTGAGATTCGGCAGTCCCGCTTCCGCCGCTGCCCGCACGGTCAGCTCGCGCGCTTCCTCATCGAACGAAGCCGGAACGGTGAGCACGATATCTTCATCGGAAAGGCCGGGCCACGCTTCGCGGAACTTGGCGAGGAATCGCGACGAGACTTCGACCGGGGAGAGCACGCGTCCCGTTTCCGGCGAATCCCACGGCAGAATCTTCGCGGTCCGGTCGACTTCCGCGTTCGAGAGCCAGGACTTGGCCGAATGGACCAAGCGCGTTGGCACCAGCGCGCCTTGCTCGCGCGCATAGGTTCCCACCGGCTCGCCTTCCTCCAGGAAGAGGAATGACGGCAGTGTCCGGCGCTTCTCCACGCGTCCCGCCGAAACAAGCTGCGGGACATCGAAGATGTGGATCGGCGGAAACATGGTGTCTTCCGCTTCGGCCGGATCAATCCATGCGAGCGCCGAGTTGGTTGTCCCTAAATCGATCCCAACCTTCACGCGGCGACTCTCTCGCGGACGTTGAACTCAAGCTTCCATCGGCGCCCATCCGGCGCGACGCACCACAACTGCAGCACTCCAGTTTCGGTGACGACGGTCTCAAAGGAGACGCGAACCCGCTCGTGCCCTTCGCCTTCGGCTGGAAAATGAACTTCCATGGGCGGCAACTCTTCCAGGTCTTCGCCGAAGTCTTCGATCATAGTGCCCGGCGGATCATCCTTACGTGAAGAGGAGGAGAAGATCCGAAACTCTGCCGGCTCGCCGACGGTCAGGCTGAACTCGCGTCCCGGGATGCGCAGATCGGTGCCTTCTTCCATGCCGAAGGTTGCAACCGTGAAGGCTTTGAGAGGCGCGGGGAAACCGGGTACGGCAGGCATGGAGCTTTCCACGCCGATGTAATACGAACGCGGGATGCCGCCGCGAATCCGCACGCCTTTACCATGCCGCGCCGAACCGTAGTAAGCCGCCCCGCGCGCCACGGCCTGCATCAAGTCCTCGCCGGAAAGCGTTTTCACCGGCGCGAAATCCTCCTCGGCGAGCCATGTGTTCAATGCTTGTAAAATCCGCTCGCGGACAAACGGCGCGTGCAGCACGCCGCCGTTGAACAGGATGTGGGTCGGACAGACCATGCCGCTTCCGCTGCGCCGCGTTCCGTCTCCGGCGGCTGAGGGCTGGCGCAGAAATTTCGCCATGTGGCGTGTAACCGCGGCGTCCGTCGCGTAAGGCAGACCGATTTCCTGTACAGCGGCGCGGGTTTGCCGCTCCGGCATGGCACCGCTCGACACAATAGGGAAGAAGCCCTCCATTACATTCTGCAAATCATCGCGCGTTAATGCGGCCTTGATTGTGCCGCCGACAAGGCCGCTGCCTTTGCCGAGGATCGTCACGGGATGTTCGGTTTCGGTGGACCCCGGCTCAAGCAATTTTTCTTTCGCCGCGCGGCAGTTTGCCCAAAGCGCCTGCAATTGGAATGAATCGATGCGCGTGCCCTTTTGCGCCAACCGCGCGGCCACCGTGCGCGCGAGGGCGAGATCGATATTATCCCCGCCCAACAGGATGTGCTCGCCCACCGCGACACGCTCGAGCACCAGATCGCCCGCTTCTTCCTTCACCGCGATCAAGGTAAAGTCGGTGGTGCCGCCGCCGATATCCGCCACGAGGATCAAGTCACCCAGAGACACGCGCTCCCGCCAATCGGGATGGCGTTCAATCCAGGCGTAAAATGCCGCTTGTGGTTCTTCGAGCAACGTGACGTTTCGATAACCGGCCGCTTCGGCAGCCTTCTGGGTCAATTCGCGTGCGACTGCATCGAAGGAGGCCGGCACCGTGACGAAAACATCCTGATCGGTGAACGGCGCATCCGGCTGTTGTGAGTTCCACACGTGCTCCAGATGCCGGAGGTACTCGGTGGAGGCTTCGAGCGGCGACACACGAATTGCACCGTCCGGGGCATTGGGAGGCAGGATGGCCTCTGTGCGGTCCACGCCCGAATGCGACAGCCAGGATTTGGCGGAAGAGACCAGGCGGCTGGCATTTTCTACTCCACGCTTGCGCGCCAGACTTCCGGTCACGAAGCGCGGCGATTCATCCCACGGAAGAGCCAGCGCGCCATCCGGGAACTCGCTCGCGCCGGGCACATAAAGGAACGAAGGCAGGAGGGCTTCCTCGCGCACTTCTCCGGGATTCACCAATTGCGGGATGGCCGCCGGCAGCACCTTCGCGGGCTCATCGGAAATTTCCGTGTAAGCCATGGCGGAATTCGTTGTGCCGAGGTCTATACCGATGACGTACTTGGACAACCGTTACTCCACTTCAAGCTCAGCCGGAGCGAGGACTGCCACGTCCTGCTTGGGGAGCAACGGCGGAAGCTCGACCCGGGTTGCCTGCCATCCGCGGTGGCGGAGTATGCCTCCGCCGGGAGGGGTCGCGGGAACATTGCCCAGGAATTTGATTTTATTCGGATCCTGCGAAGGCGCCTTGGCGAACGTGCCCTCCACACCATCGATCACCGGCGCCACCGTTACATATCGATTCAAAGCCTCGCGGCAAGGCCCGTGCATCCCTCGCGCGGCCGATCCCACCTGTTCATCGGAAAAGGGCGAGATATCTTCCAGGAAGAAATCCAGCAGGCGGCCATCACGTTGCAGAATTCCGAGCATTTGCAGGGCGCCGTCCGACAAGCGAACGACTGGCGCGGGAGGTACAGGCTTCTCGGCCACCTTTCGAGTGAGCCCCAGTTCGGTGACTACGTCGGGCGGGAGCTCATCGCCGAAAAGTAGCGCAAAGAAACTACGAAAAGCCAGTGAAATCTTGGACATGCTATCGGTATTCTCAGGATAGCAAGCCCGCCGGCTCAGGCCTTCGGAGCCTTGGCGACCACCTTCATCGTCTTGTCGTCCCAATACAGGACGCGGCCTTCGCGGTAGGATTGGACGCTCATGGAAATGGTCACCTGGGCGTGCAAAGCCGTATCGACATCCAGCACGGGCTTTTCACGCGACCGCATGCAGCTCAGGAAGTTACCGACATGCGCCTGCATGGCGTCTTTTTGGTCTACCGGAATGACGACCTTCTCATTTCCGAACTTGGCTTTATAAGCGTCGTCCACGATCCGCTCCGGGATCACCGTGATGTGGTCGGTGCGCCCTTCGAATTTGCCATCATCCACCATGATTACGGTGCCCAGATGACCGCGGATGAGTCCGGGGATGTGCTCCGAGTTGGCCATGCTGGAGCTGAGAATCAGCGAATTGCCTTTCGGAAAATCGGCCATCAGGTTGAACGTGTCCGGTACCTCGCGTTCGTCTTTGAAGACATAGATGCCGCCGAAGGCGGAAACGCGGCTCGGGAACTGCGGCTCGGGCCAACAAATGTTCAGCGGCGCGACCACATGGAAGAAGAGATCGGTTGCGATGCCGCCCGAATAGTCCCAATATTTGCGGAACCGGAAGTAGCGGTCGGCATCGTAGGGACGCTTGGGCGCCGGGCCGAGCCAGGTCTTCCAGTCGAGGTAATTTTCGCCTTTGCCATCGGGACCCGCACCGGCATCGATCGGGTAATTCCATTCGCCTTCGACCGAGTTGCGATGATACGAGCCCTGACTGGTGAGCATCTGTCCGATCATGCCATCCGCAATGGCTTTCTTCGCCTTCCACCACTGGTCAGCCGATGTGGTTTGCGAACCGACCTGGAGGACGCGCTTGGTTTCCTTCACCGTCGCGGAAAGCTGTTTTGCTTCCTCGATGGTGTGGGTCATGGGCTTTTCGCAATAGACGTCCTTGCCGGCATCCATTGCTTCCAAAGCGATCTTTGCGTGCCAGTGGTCGGGCGTGGCGATTACGACCGCATCCACGTCAGGACGAGCGATCACTTCGCGATAGTCAAGGTAGCCGTCACACTTATAAAGCTCGGCGGCCTTGCGTTTGCGTTTTTCGTAGACGTCGCAGACAGCAACGATCTTGCATGCGCCATTGTTTTCGTCCGCGTACTTGGTGAACTGGCGGGACAGGTAGACTCCGCGCCCGCCCTGCCCGATCATACCGAGGTTGATCTTGTCGTTTGCTCCAAGGGTGCGGCTTGCGCCTTTGCTCGCGGCCTTCGCCCCGAACAGGTTGGATGCAACGCCGAGGGTGGCGCCCACACCGGCCGCCGTCTTCAGGAAGTCTCTACGATCGAAATTCTGGCTAGACATACACTGTCCTTTCGTTTTCGAAAACCGCGGGTCGGCCAACAGAAGGAAGCGGCCACCTCACCGGTATTGTACTCCGGCTTCCGTCCGGCAGCGAAATTGCTTGTGACTTTTGCGAGGAGACTGGTGCATGACAAATCAGTTATTTACAAGCATTATTCTCGGGGGCGCCTTGCTTACAAGTGGTTGCGCCACGAAGAAATATGTCGCGAAGACTACAGATCCTATCCGTGACCACGTGAATCAGGTAGCGTCGCAGGCCGATCAACAAGGCCAAAAACTCGATCAACAAGGTCAGCAGATAGGTCAGCAGGGTGACGAACTGAAGAAGCACGGCGCGGATATCGATCAGAGCAAAACCGATATCAGCGCGAACAAAGAGCGCGCCATGGCCGCGGACAGCCGGGCGGGCGAGGCTATTCAGAAATCGGACCAGAACACCCGCGCTTTAAGTGAACTTCGGCAAACGGTGGCAAATCTGGACGACTACAAACCAAGTGGAACGGTTGCCGTTCCCTTTGCCTTCAATAAGGATGTCCTCACGGCTCCTGCGAAGGAAGAGTTGGACCGCCTTGTAGCGGACAAGACTTCACTCAAGCGTTATTTCATCGCCGTAGAAGGATTCACCGACAAAACCGGAACGGTGCAATATAACAACGCACTCAGCAAACGCCGCGCGGATGCAGTGGTGATGTACCTTGTGGCGAAACACGACATTCCCGTTTACCGGATCCATGAAATCGGGTTGGGCGAGGAGAAGCCTGCCGATGAAGGTAAAGGGCGCGCCGCCAATGCGAAGAATCGCCGTGTAGAAGTTACATTCTTCAGCGCCGATCCGCAGGTTACGGCAAGGGCTCAGTAAGAATTTCACTCGGTCGGCTACGCGAGAGCCTTCTCCCGCTGCCATTCCAGCCGCAGATCGTTCGACACCTCGTCGAGCATCTCCAGCGTAGCCGTCTTGCTCTCCATGGCGAAGGACGTAAGGAGCAAATTCTCGCAGACACAATTGATGAGCCTCGGAATGCCTTCCGTCCTTACGTGAATTTCCGTCAGCAAAGCAGGCGGAAAAACCGCCTGTTCCGACATGCCCGCGTGAGCCAGGCGTGAGTTGATGTAGTTCGCCGTTTCGCTTTCCTCGAACGGTTTCAGCATGCAGCGTAGAGCGATTCGCTGCTTCAGCTGGCGAAATTCCGGAGCGTCCAGCTTTTTGTCTAATTCCGGCTGCCCGGCGATGATGATTTGCATCAGCTTCCCGCGCCGATTCTCCAGATTTCCGAGCAACCGGACTTCTTCCAACACTTTCCAATCGAGATTGTGGGCCTCATCGACGATCAGGACCGTGGTTTGACCCTGATTGGCGCGCTCAATGAGCATCTCGTTCAGCGCGAACAGTACCTCGGTCTTGGATTTGCCGGGAATCTCAAAGTCGTATGCGACCATTTCGAAGAATTGTTCCGTCGTGATCTGCGAATTGAACAGGAAGCCGAACGGAATATTCTGAGCGTGTAGGAAGTCCCGGAGACACTGAAGCATAGTTGTCTTGCCGGTTCCGACCTCGCCCGTCAGCGCTATAAAACCTTTACGACTCTGGACGCCATAAATCAGATTGGCTATGGCTTCCTCATGCTGCGCGCTGCGGTAGAGGAACGCAGGATCGGGACTCAGGTTGAACGGATTCTGCGTTAACCCAAAGAAGGATTTATACATAGTCTGCCGTTAACTGGATGCCACAGCTGGACGCTCGGTCAGAGCGGCCCGGAAACCATCGACAGCTTCTATGAGACTTGCCACCGGTTCACCCGCCGGAGTATATTCCATAGTCACGTATCGAATGTAGCCGGATTTTTGCAAAGCCTGGTAGATCTCTCTGTACTTGATATCACCCAAGCTGGGGTCGCTGCGTCCGGGTGCACCGGCTATGTGGAAGACGGCGGTGTAGTCTACGGCCTCTTTGACGGCGGCAAGAACGTCGCCGCGCTGCATATGTTCGTCATAGACATTAAATGCAAGCTGGAGATGAGGGTTTCCGGCCTGTTTCACCAGATTGAGTCCTTCGGCCACGGTACTGAGTTCAAGCAACAGCGTCAGATTGGCCTTTTCGGCGAGTGCGGTGTCTTCCCGGAGATTTGCGCGGGCCGTTCGCAGGATCACCTGCGGGCAATTCAATTTGCGGGCAACGGCGATCGTTCGGTCCAGGGTCCCGCCCGGGAGTGCCGCGATCGCGTCGATTCCCATGCCGAACGAAGCGACAAACTTCCTGGCTTTCGCCATCGCGGCGTCATCCCAATCGGCATACTCGTTCAACAGTTCGACTGACTGTATTCCGGCTTTGGCTGCAATGAGCACGCGGTCCTGGAAGCTGCCTTTTAAGGTCCAGAGCATGACGGAGCTGGTGATTTTGGCCGCGGGCGGAGGCGGTATAGGCGCGCCGGGGGCTGGTGTGGCGGCGGGGCGCTGCGCCCATAACGCGGCGGGGATGGACGCGGCTCCGGCTGCAAGGAACGTTCGACGGTTCATCGAACCTTCATGCTACACCGGCAGCCGCTAAAATGAGATATCCCATGCCCGAGCTTCGCTATACCACCCCTCACGGAATCACCGTCATCCGGAAAGCCTCCAAGACAAATTACCGGCGCGGGTTGAAGCACCTTCTGCGTGAGCTGGATTCCCGGCGCGGCGTGTACCTTTCCTCAGGGTACGAGTTTCCGGGCCGTTATTCGCGGTGGGATTTCGCCTCGACGCGTCCGGCGCTCGAGCTGGTTTCCGCGGCGCGCGATGTGGTGTTCCGGCCGCTGAATGAGCGCGGCGCTGCGATCAACCGCATTTTGGAGCCCGTGCTGGCCGGGCATCCGCATTGGGAACATTTCGAGCTGCGGGAAGGTGAACTACATGGAACGCTGAAGCCGATGCCGAAGCTGTTCGCGGAAGAAGAGCGCAGTAAGCAGCCTTCAGTGTTCTCCATACTACGCGCTTTGACGGAGGAATTCCGCAACGATCAGGACGACAGGCTTTCGCTGATCGGAACGTTCGGTTACGATCTGCTCTTCCAGTTTGAGCCTATCGCATTGAAGCTTCCGCGCAACGGACACAAGGACCTGCATTTGTTCCTGTGCGACGACATCTACTACATGGACCGCAAGCGTGAGGTGGTGGAACGGTTCCAATACGAGTTCGAGCGGGGGGAGATAACGACGCGGGCGCTCGAGAGAACCGCGGAGGCGATCGCGCCGCCGCCGGCACGCGATCCCGGTCCGATCACTTCCGATCACACGCCAGAGGAGTATATGGCGAACGTGGAAACGGTGCGCGAAGGCATGCGCCGCGGCGATTTCTATGAAGTCGTGCTGCGCCAGACCTTCTCCACGCCGTATTCAGGCAAAGCGTCGGAACTCTTCCAGCGGATGCAGCGCGCAAACCCGAGTCCGTATGAGTTCCTGATCCAGTTCGGAGACGAGCAACTGGTAGGGGCATCGCCGGAGATGTTCGTCCGCGTGGAGGGGCCGAGGGTGGAAACATGCCCGATTTCAGGCACTGCCCGGCGCACGGGCGACGCGATGCGCGATGCGCATAATATACGGGAACTTCTGAACTCCGCGAAGGAAGAATCGGAGTTGACGATGTGCACGGATGTCGATCGGAACGACAAGTCGCGGGTCTGCGAACCGGGTTCAGTGAAGCTGATCGCGCGGCGGCTGATTGAATCCTATGCGGGCCTGTTCCACACGGTGGATCATGTAGAAGGGATTCTGCAGGAGGGTTTCGATTCGCTGGATGCGTTTCTGAGCCATATGTGGGCGGTGACGCTCATTGGCGCTCCGAAGAAAGCGGCAGCCAACGCAATCGAAAGCCTGGAGAAGAGCGCCCGAGGGTGGTACGGCGGCGCGATCGGGATGCTCAAGCTAAATGGCGATATCAATACGGGTATTCTGATCCGCACGACATACCTGCGGGACGGAATTGCGACGTATCCGGCGGGCGCGACCTTGCTGTACGATTCCGATCCGGCCTCGGAGGAACAGGAAACCCGATTGAAGGCAACGGGTTTCTTCCGGCTGTTGGGAAGCGGGACCGCTCATGGCGAGAGTACCGCGCAGGCGACCTCGGAAGCGAAGCTGTTGCTCGTGGATAACGACGATTGCTTCATCCACACCCTCGCCAACTACGCCCGGCAGACGGGCGCTTCGGTGGTGACGTATCGCGCGGGCTTTCCCCTGGAGATGCTGCGGGACATTGCGCCGGATTTGATCCTCATTTCGCCGGGCCCGGGACGTCCGGGTGATTTCGGGGTCCAGGAGGTGGTTAAGAAAGCGATAGATCTGGGGATTCCGTTGTTCGGTGTGTGTCTGGGGTTGCAGGGGATCGTGGAGGCCTTTGGCGGTGAGTTGGGCGTTCTGGATTACCCGATGCACGGCAAGCCATCGACCATTCGGCACAATGGCGGGGGCGTGTTTGAGGGAATGCCGGAAAAGTTCACGGTCGGCAGGTACCACTCTTTATTCGCGATTCGGGATAAACTGCCAGGGTGTTTGGAAATTACCGCTGAATCCGAGGATGGAGTGATTATGGGCGTACGGCACCGACAGCTTCCGATTGAGGCGGTGCAGTTTCATCCGGAATCACTGCTCACGGCGGCGGACGATCTGGGGATTCGACTGATGAGGAATGCAATGGGGCTGGCGGCACGTGCCACTGTCGGACAGAAATGACGATTAGTAGACTTCTGGCTGGCCTGCTATTCACGATGAGCGTTGCGCTTGCGCAGGACGAGACGAAAACATTGCTGCTGTGGCCCGACGGCGCGCCGGGAGCTTTGGGCACGGCCGACGCCGATAAGCCGAGCCTTACGGTTTACATGCCGCGTAGCGCAACCAAGGACGCGACGGCCGTTATCGTTTGTCCGGGAGGCGGATACGGCGCCCTGGCTATGAATCACGAAGGGCGGCAGATCGCGAACTGGCTAAACTCTTACGGCATTGTGGCGTTCGTGTTGAAGTACCGGCTCGGGCCGCGTTACCACCATCCGATCGAGATGGGCGACGCACAGCGTGCGGTCCGGACGGTGCGCGCGCGGGCGAAGGAGTTCGGCGTGGCCGCGGATCGGGTGGGCGCGTGGGGTTTTTCGGCGGGCGGCCATTTGGCTTCGACAATCGGCACGCACTTCGATGCTGCCAATGCGAACGCTTCGGATCCGATCGACGCCGTGAGCAGCCGGCCGGACTTCCTGATTCTTGCGTATCCAGTGATCTCGTTTACGACGCCGTATACACACAAGGGTTCGTTGAAAAACCTGCTGGGCGAGAACCCGGACAAGGCGCTGGTGGAAAGTTTGTCGAACGAGTTGCAGGTGACGGCGCAGACGCCGCCAACGTTCCTATTCTCCACGAATGCCGATGCCGGCGTTCCGGCGGAGAACGCGGTTCTGTTCTATCTGGCGCTGCGAAAGGCCAAGGTCCCTGCGGAACTCCATGTGTTCCAGAATGGGCCCCACGGAGTTGGGCTGGGGAACACGGATCCGGCGTTGGCCGAATGGCCCGTGACGCTCGCGAACTGGCTACGAGTGAGAGGTTTGGTGAAATAGATCCTATGAATACGCTAGCTCTGGAAGAACCGGGACGATTTGCGTTCCGTGAACCGACATCGCCGCGGCAGCCCGTCGCGGGAGAAGCGCTTGTGCGCGTGAGCCGGGTGGGGATTTGCGGCACCGACCTGCATGCATGGGAAGGCAAGCAGCCGTTCTTCCAATATCCGCGAATCCTGGGACATGAGCTGGCTGTGGAAGTGACGGCAGTCGGAGGCGGCGTTACGCGCGTGGCCGTGGGCGACAAGTGCGCCGTCCGGCCGTATCTGGCGTGCAGCGAATGCCTGGCGTGCAAGAACGGGAAGCCTAACTGCTGCATGCGAATCCGCGTGCTGGGCGTACACATCGATGGCGGCATGCAGGATTGGCTGACGGTGCCCTCCGAGTATCTGCATAGGTCCGCGAAGCTTTCTCTGGAAGAGCTGGCGCTCGCGGAACCGCTGAGCATCGGCGCGCACGGGGTGTGGCGATCCGGAATTGGCTCTGGCGAGACGGCGCTGGTGATTGGCGCGGGTCCCATTGGCCTCGCGGTGATTGCCGGCGTGCGCGCCGCCGGAGCGAAGTTCGCCGTGATGGAAGTGAGCCAGAAGCGAATGGCGTTTTGCCGGAATCATGCCGGCGTGGAGACGTGCATCGACGCGACCGGCGATGCTCTGGAGCAGGTGGTGGAGGCGTTCGGCGGGGATCTGCCCGGAGTAGTTTTCGATTGCACGGGGAATCCGAAATCGATGATGTCCGCATTCCGCTATGTGGCGCACGGCGGGAAGCTGGTGTTCGTGGGACTCTATCCGGGGGATGTTACTTTTTCCGACCCGGAATTCCATAAACGCGAAATGACAATTCTCGCGAGCCGGAACGCGACAAGCGCGGATTTCGACCGCGTGATTGCGGCGCTGGAGGCGGGCAGAATTTTGACAGCCCCGTGGATTGAACATCGCTACACGCCGGAGACGCTGGTGGAGGCGTTCCCGGCGCTGCTGAACCCGGAACTTGGGGTTTTAAAGCCGCTCGTGAACTGGACCGCGTAAACGGAGCGTCTGCGTCCGGGGATGGGCTAGTCCCCTGGGATCGAGCCCAGGCCGGCTTTTACCGGGTTTTGATCGATGTACCTTGTGCATCGATCGAAAAGAAAAGAGAACGCGGCTATCGCCGCGTGTCCCTCCCAAGTGTAGAGAAACTCCGTCCGGTATACCCGTCAACCCACCTTACTCGACTTTAACTAGCTGGATATCGAGTGTGAGTTTCAACTCGTCACCGAGCACGAAACCGCCGGTTTCGAGAGCGGAATTCCAGGTGAGGCCGAAATCGCTGCGTTTGATTTTCGTGGTGGCAGTCGTTCCCGTGCGGATCCCGCCCCACGGGTCTTTTGTTTCCGGCGCGAGCGGCTCGGCGGTGATAACCACTTCCCTGGTGACCCCGTGGATGGTGAGATCGCCTGTCACCTTCACATCGTCGCCTGCCTTAGCAATGCTTTTGCTCTTGAAAGTGATCTTCGGGTACTTCTCTACGTCCAGGAAATCCGGACTTTTCAGGTGGGCATCGCGCTTCTCATCGCCGGTGTTAATCGTGGAGGCGTCAATTTCGGCCTCGACGCTGGACGCCCCGAGATTCGCTGCGTCATAGATGACGGTTCCCGTGATGCCGCTGAACGTACCGCGCACATTGGTGATCATCATGTGCCGGATCGAGAAATGTGCGCTTGAATGCGCCGGATCGATTTTATAAGTGGTGGCCATTTGCCATTGGATTAGCGGCCGACAGACATCGATTCAATAGATCCGTTTCAATGTTGTTTCAGGTACTATAGGGCTCCGGCAAAGTGATCGAAGCCGCGGGCGCGCAGCCGCTTGCCGTCGAGGTAGACGGCGCCTCGGCCGCCGGCGGCCACTTCGCCTATCCGGGTGAGCGGCAGCCCGCGAAACTTGCCCGGGACCTTTGCTTTCGGGCGGACAGTGAACAGCAGTTCGTAATCCTCGCCGCCGTGCAGCGCCTGCTGCCCGGAAGCGCCCTGGAAGGCTGGCGGCGCTGTGATGAGTGCGGAAACACCCGATTCAACGCAAAGCCTCTCTAAATCGATGGAAAGCCCATCGCTCAGGTCCATCGCCGCTGTCGCGTACAGCTTGGTGCGCAACAGTTCGCCGAGTGCCAACCGGGGCTCCGGTCGAACATGCCGCTTCCATGCCGCGCCTTTCCCGGTTGCGAGTCCGAGCGCCGAGCCGCCCAACGCTCCAGAGACATAAATCGAATCGCCCACGCGCGCGCCGCTTCTGCGGAGCGCCGTTCCAACCGGAGCCGAGCCGCACACCACGATGTCGCAAGTTACTCGTTCGGCCTGTGCGAGGTCTCCTCCGGCAAGGGTCGTCCCTGTGGCATGGGCCAGCTCCAGAAGCCCATCGTAGAAGCGGCCGATCCACCGTCCATTCGCGCGCTTGGGCACCGCCAGCGAAACCAGGCAGAACCTCGGCTTGCCGCCCATAGCCGCGATGTCGCTGAGGCCGCGCGCGAGCGCTTTATACCCCACCTGCGCGGGCGTGTGCGTATTCCATCGGAAGTGTACCTCTTCGATGACAAAGTCCGTGGTGAACAACAACTCTTCCCCCGCTCGTGGCCGGAAGATGGCGCAATCATCGCCGATGCCCAGCACGAGGGGCCCGGTGCGTGGGGTATCTGCGCGCCGCCGCAGCCGCTGCAGAATGTCACGCTCACTCGTCACGCTGGATTTTACCTCGCGGAACAAGGCACTCGGATATGCTGTGGGCATGATGCGGTTTCCGGTTTGCGCGGTATTCGCGGGCGCATGTCTCGTCGCGGCGGACAGTAACGTGAAGGTTGAGAACGATGCCGTGCGGATTCTGAAAGTCGTCGATTCTCCGCATCACAAGGGCCCGCTGCACCGCCACGAAATCAACCGGGTGATGATTTACCTCGATCCCGGCAATATCACGCTGGTCGGAACAAACGGCGAAAAGGAAGAGCAACACTGGACAGCCGGCCAGGCTGCCTGGAGTCCGGCGAGCGGAATGCATACGAGCGAGAACGTGGGAACGGCGCCCATCCGCATTGTGGAGATCGAGTTGAAAAAGCCCGCTCCGCCCTCGCCCACGGTTCGCAATGCGAAGCTGGATCCGGTAGCGATCGACCCCAAGCACAACATCCTGCTCTTTGAGAACGCACAGGTGCGCGTCTTCCGCAGCTGGCGCGAGCCCGGCGCGACCGAAATGATGCATGAGCACGCGGGCACGGGCCGCGCCACCGTGATGCTAACGGAGGTTAATGCATCCGTGAAACTGCCGGATGGCACAACCAGCCCCATCCACGGAGCGCCGGGCGACGTTTTCTGGACTGGGCCCGTCACGCATGCCACCACGAATCTTGGGCCGGGCAAGCTCGAAATGGTGGTAGTCGAGGTGAAGTAAGCCGATCAGCTAGTTGCGGTGGGAAGTCGCGGGTCGCTAGAATCGGAAGTTTGTACTCGTCTTTTCAAGGAAACCCATTCGATTGGGGGAGGAAGCATGGCAGCAGTTGAGCAGAAGGTAAAGCAGATCATTGTCGAGCAGCTCGGGGTGGATGAAAGTCAGGTGGACAATAACGCCTCGTTCGTCGACGATCTGGGCGCCGATTCGCTGGACATTGTGGAGTTGGTGATGGCCTTTGAAGAGGCCTTCGAGCTTGAGATCCCGGATGAGGATGCTGAGAAAATCGCGACCGTCAAAGACGCCGTCGATTATATCGAAGCGAAATCAAGCAAAAAGTAGCCTCGGGCTGCATACAAATTCAAGGAGCCGTTTATCTCGCGCAGAGTCGTAGTTACCGGGGTCGGGCTGCTGACCTCGGTTGGATCCGGCACTGAGGAGACCTGGAAGTCGGTCCTCAGCGGTCGCAGTGGCATCTCAAGCATCACCCTTTTCGATACAACCGGCTTCGCCTGTACCATCGCCGGCGAGGTCCACGATTTCGATCCCCATCAGTTCGTCGATAAGAAAGAAATCAAGAAGATGGGGCGCTTCATCCAGTTCGCGATCGGGGCGTCCGAGTACGCGCTGAAGAGCTCCGGGCTGAAAGTCGACGCGGAAATTGCGGAGCGGGTCGGCGTCTACATCGGCAGCGGCATCGGCGGGTTCGATGTGATCGAACGCGAGCACAAGACTTACCTCGAGCACGGTCCGCGCCGCATTTCGCCGTTCTTCATCCCGGCCACCATCGTGAATCTGGCTTCCGGGTACGTCTCCATCCGCTCCGGTGCGAAGGGCCCGAACTCCGCTACGGCGACAGCCTGCACCACCAGCGCCCATTCGATCGGGGATTCTTTCAAGATCATCCAGCGCGGCGATGCGGATGCAATGATCTGCGGCGGGGCGGAAGCGTGCATCACGCCGCTCGGCATCGGCGGGTTCGCCGCTATGCGCGCTCTTTCCACTCGAAATGACGATCCCGAACACGCTTGCCGGCCTTTTGATCGCGACCGCGATGGCTTTGTCGTTGGCGAAGGCGCCGGGATCGTGATTCTGGAGGAATTGGAATTCGCGAAGCGGCGCGGCGCTCCGATTCTGGCTGAAATTGCCGGCTACGGCATGACCGGCGACGCATACCATATGACCGCTCCCGATCCCGACGGCGCCTACCGTGTGATGCGCAATGCTATTCGCGACGCCGGACTGATGCCCGAGCAGATCGATTATCTGAACGCGCACAGCACTTCCACGCCGCTTGGCGATGCCAACGAAACCACCGCGATCAAGCGCTGCTTCGGCGAGTACGCATACAAGGTGGCTGTCAGCTCTACCAAATCGATGACCGGCCACTTGCTCGGCGGCGCCGGCGGCCTGGAAGCCGGACTCACCGTGCTGGCGATTCGCGACCAGATCGCTCCCCCGACGATGAATTACGAGAACGCCGATCCCGATTGCGACCTCGACTACATTCCGAACGTCGCGCGTCCGATGAAGATCGATTCGGCGCTTTCCAACTCCTTCGGGTTCGGCGGCACGAACGGAGCGCTGGTTTTCCGGCGTTACGTCTGACATACCTGAAATAATCGGATGATGAAGATCGTTGTGGTGATCAAGCAGGTGCCTGCGCGCGACTCATTCCTGCGCGTGGACCCCGGCGGCGCCTGGATTCAAGAGTCGGACCTCAATTACGAGATCAACGAACCCGACGCGTACGCGCTCGAGGCCGGTCTTCAGCTCAAGGAGAAATCGGGCGGCGAAGTGGTCGTCGTTTCCACCGGCCCAGCCCGCGTTGCGAGTACCATTCGCGAGGCGCTCGCCAAAGGCGCGGACCGGGCGATCCACATCGAACAAGAGGACGTGGCGGGCGCCGGGCCGCTCGCGACCGCCCGTGTGATCGCGAGCGCGCTGGAAACGGAAAAGCCCGATCTTATCCTCACCGGGCTTCAATCCGACGATTTCGGCTACGGGCAGACCGGCGTGATCCTGGCGGAGCTCATGGGACTGCCACACGCGACCATCATCATGAACGTAGAGGTAAACGGCGCATCCCTGCGGTTGAAACGCGAACTGGAGAACGGGTACTTCCAACATGTCGAGATGCCGCTACCCGCGCTGCTCACGATGCAATCCGGCAGCAACAAGCTGCGCTATGCGACGCTGATGGGCATCAAGAAGGCAAAGACAAAGGAGGTGCGGACCATCGCCGGGGTGCAACCGGAAGGCGCCGGCACTTCAATCAGAATCGAGCGTGTCTACATGCCGGGCAGCTCGAAGCAATCGCAGATCTTCGATGGTCCTCCGCGTGAGGCGGCGGCCAAACTGGTCGAGAAACTAAAGTTTGAAGCGAGGGTACTGTGAGTATCCTGGTGGTCACCGAACAGCGGGGCGGGGCGTGGAACAGGATGTCTTTCGAGACACTCGCCGCGGCCCAGCAGTTCGAGAAGCCGGTGCATGCGGCGGTGATTGGCACGGGCATCGAGACGCTCGCGCAGGAGCTGGCGGGTTACCAGCTTGAGGCAGTACATGCAGTCAGTCACCCCCTGCTGGAGCACTACACGGCCGATGGATATAGCCTCGCCCTGCGGCAGTTGATCGAGAAGGTTTCGCCGGAGCTCGTGCTTTTCCCCCACACATACCAGGTTCGCGACTTCGCGCCGAAGCTCGCCACGTCGCTGAATCGTGTGCTGGTGAGCGATGTGGTCGCGCGCCATGGAGACGTCTTCGTCCGCCAGTTGTTTCAGGGCAAAATCAATGCGGACATTCGCTTTACCGGTGAGCCGCCGTTTTTCGCATCGCTGCAAGCCGGAGCCTGGCGTGCGGATCAGACGGTCGCGGGCAGCGCGCCGGTCGTACCTTTCACGCCGGAATTGAAACCCGAACAAATCCGCGTAAAGCCTCTGGACATTTTCCGCGAGGCCGAGCGCGCGGTGGATCTCGGCGCGGCGGAGATCATTGTCTCGGTGGGACGGGGCATCAAGGAAGCGGATAATCTTCCAGTTGTTCAAAAACTGGCGGAAGTCCTGGGTGCGGAGATGGCCGCTTCAAGGCCCATCTGCGACAACGGCTGGATGCCAATGGAACGCCAGGTCGGCAGTTCGGGCCAGACGGTCGCTCCCAAAATGTACATCGCCGTGGGAATCTCCGGCGCCATCCAGCACTTGGTTGGCATGAAGGGTTCGCGGACGATCGTTGCGATCAATCGCGATCCGGAAGCGCCTATCTTTGAAGTGGCCGATTACGGCATTGTCGGCGATCTCTTCGAGGTAGTACCCGCCCTGATCGAGGAAATCCGGAAGGTCAAGTAGCGGCGCAGGCGTGAGCCTCAACGCGTTCCCGCAATTTCCGTTTCTCTGCGTACATGGCCCTATCGGCCGCGACGATGAGGTCTTCCGCGGTTGACGCATCTTGTGGGATGGTCGCGACTCCGACGCTCAATCGGAACTGCAGATTTAACGTTTGCGGCGCGATGCTCGCCTGGCGGACGGAGTCCAATATGCGTGATTTCATTTCGATGGCTGTGTCGCGGCCGGTATCGGGAAGCAGAACGCAGAACTCGTCTCCACCCAGTCGCGCGCAGAAATCGGTCGCTCGCGCGCAGTTCTCCAGGATGCGGCCCACCATGCGGAGCACCTCGTCACCCACGTGATGTCCGTAGCTGTCGTTGTAAGCCTTAAACGCGTCCAGGTCCACCATCAGCAGCGACAAGTGGCTCCCCCCTCTCCGCCGCTTCAACTGCATATCCATGATCTCCTCAAACTTACGGCGGTTGGATAAGCCGGTGAGGGCGTCAGTCTCCGCCAGGCGCAGCAGTTTCGCGTTTGCGTCCTCCAGTTGCTCCTGGTAGGAACGCAGCTTCGATGTCCGCTGCCGGATCAGCAGTTCGAACGCTTCGTTCAACGACTCACCGGGTATGGAATCGGCCGCGTTAGATTTCAGGATTACTGCCGAGGGTATCCGTACCCATCGAGATGCCGGGGGAGCAGTCGAAAGAGTCGCTTCATAAGCCCGCTGCAGGGCAATGTAACCCTGCTGGTAGGTGCTTTCGTCCACCAAGGCGGATACCCATCCGCGCTGCAGGTAAGGCCGCACCGCGTCGGTATTGTTGAATCCGACGCATGGAATTTGCAGGTTGGCCCGCTCCAGGGCGGCAGCCACGTGGAACACGCGCGAGCATCCCACGTAGACCCCGTTTATGCCGGGATGCCGCGCCAGCAGGTCATCCGCCGCTCTATCCAGATCGTCCAATCCCCAATGGCATGCTATTTGCTTCACTCCTGGCGCGCTCCGTCTGATCTCCTCGCAAAGTCCGTCATACCGGTCGGCGAGGTGCTGGGTATCCATGAGCCCGGGAAAGGAAGCCAGCTTGCCCTGCCCACTCATCAATTTGGCCAGCAGTTCACCCGCCAGTGCGCCTCCCTGCTTCGCATCGGCTCCCACGTAGGAGTAGCGGAGGCTCTTGGGGGCGTCGGCATTGAAGGTGATCACGCGCGTACCGCGCCGGGTGTGGCGGTCGATCAGAGTGTTCAAAGCGGACGCGTGGGAGGGAATGATCGCGATAGCGGAGTAGCGCGACTCCAGCAGGTTCGCCAGGATTCGCTTTTGGGCGTCTATATCATGGCCGCCCGTCTTGAAGGCTTCCACCTGAACCCCAAGTGACGACAACTCGAACGTTGCGCTCCACACTCCTTCCCAGAGGAGATCGAAGAACTCCGCGGGATCTCCTGGAGCAATCACCGCGATGTTGACGACCTTTCTCAATGAACTGGTTCCCCCACCTTCGTAAGTATCGTCAAGTTAGCCCCGAAGCTTTAACGAATTGTGTAGGTAGCTTACCCTAGGGAAGTGCGAAGGCGACTACGTAATCGCCCAACGGCGTGACGTCCTTAATACCCCCGGCCGAAACGACCACGAACTGCTTGCCCGATCGCGTCCGGTAGGTCATCGGGGTAGCGCGCGCGGCGGTAGGTAGATCGCCGGTCCAGAGTTCTTTGCCGGTCTTTACGTCGAACGCGTGGAGCTTCGGATCCAGCGTGGCGCCGAGGAAAACCAGTCCGCCAGCCGTCACGATCGGACCGCCCAGATTCAGCGAAGAGAGCGGCGCCTCCCACTTGCGTTCGCCCGTGGCGGCGTCGATCGCGGTCAGCGCGCCCCACGGGGGAGCGTTACAGGGGACGAACCCGGGCGTGAAGAGGAAATACCGGGACATAGCGTAAGGAGCGCCCGTCTGTTCCGTGGTCTCGCGCTGGGGATGCGCTTTCTTTTCCGCCTCAAACGAGCTCTGGGGAATCAGATGGACGATGGACGCTACGCGATTCGTGGGCACGATCAACAACCCGTTGATGGGATCGAAGGCTTCTCCACTCCAGGCGATCCCGCCGATATTTCCGGGAAATACGAGCGAGCCGTTGATGGAAGGCGGCGTGAAGATGCCCTCATATCGAAGCCCGCGGATTTGGTCCTCACACCACTTTCGGTCCGCG
>JAOAPQ010000256.1 GCA_025462965.1 Bryobacterales bacterium | reverse complement strand
GCGGCCAGGACGCGAGCCAGATTACGATGAGCGACAGCATACATCGGCTGCCGGTTGATGGTCTCGCGCCATTCGCGAATGGCATCCGTAGTGCGACCCGAAGCGAGCATGGCTGCGGCGAGAGCATTGCGGGCCGCAGCATGAGCGGGGTCCGTGCGCAGGGCGGCCTGGTAGCGTTCGATCGCCTCCGCATTACGGCCTTGCGACTGGAGCAGAGCGCCGAGATTGTAGTGAGCGACGAAATCCGCCGGGTACTTGTCCAGGCGGCGTAACATCACCGCTTCCTGTAAGGCCAGACGCGGATCCGGACCGCCGCTCTCGGCCCCTACCACCTGAAGCCATACGTGGCCCATTTCGTCGCGGCTCCGGTCTCCGTTCCGCACTCGCTCAGGGGGATGGTTCGGATTTCGCGGATTCGCCGCCGAATTGTCATACGAGATTTGCATCGCGACGACAGAGCCCTTCGGTAAGTGCACCGGCTCACGATAGGTGTAGACGGCCTGCCAGTTGATATCCCAATCATTGATTCTGATCAGCGTGCGCTTTTCTCCATCCGGCAGGGTGGCCCAGGCTTCCACTCGCTTGCCGAGGTAGTGCGCGTGGGGATAGATCCGGAGGACATTCACCGCGACAGGCAAAGTAAGTTGATCCGTCACGGTGAACGTCCTGGAACCGGCGGGGATATCGATCGCGCCGTCATGTTCCAACTGCAGTAACATCGGAAACCGCGTCGGCGGACGCGGCGAATAATAGAGGCCGATCACCGGCTGCACCGTTTCTGCTTTTCCGGACGGCTGCAAGTGGAGATTCAGAACGAGGTCGGTATCGGGATCCAGTCGCCATGCCATGTCCGCCGGCTCCGGTTCGGGTACCGAGCCGGGCTTCCAGAAGAGGAAGTGCGAGTCGGGTTCGAAGACGTCGCCGGCCTCCGTGCTGACGTCCATGCCGGGAAAGCCGGGCTGGCCGTCCAGGCCCTCGCGCTGCCGCATGGATCGGGCGCGGTCAATAACGATGTTCGCGTGGTGTACGAGCCTCCTGTCGCCCGGACGCAGTTCGATCGCCCGGATATATGTAGCCTTGGCGACGTGTACCGGAACCACAAAATTCCGGAAGACATCGCCGCCTTCGGCGGGCAGCACGAATGGTTTCGGCGTCTGAACGACGAGGTCCGGTTGACCCAACTGCCACCCTTCGGTGTACTGAGGAGGCTTGGGAGCTTTTGCCGGATCCCCTTCCGGTGAGCCGGAACGCACCCATTCGGCAATTAACTCGAGCTGCCGGGATGAAAGACGCCGCGAGCCGATGAAGTCCGGTCCAGCGGGGTCAGGCGGCCATGGCGGCATGTATCGCGTCCTGGTCACAGCGCCGATCTGGGCGGCGTGGCGCCGTACATCCTGATACGACAGAAGCGAAAAGGGTGCTGTTTCACCGGGGCGGTGACACGGCGCGCAGTGTTGAAACACGATCGGCGCAATGTCGCGATGGAAGGTAACTTCCGCGGCGTTGAGCGAGAGCGCGACCAGCGCGGCGACGAGGCATTTCATGGAAGATCAGTCTCCTGCTCGGCCTTTCCCCTCGACGATGGTGACCACCTGATTGGCCGGGACGCCCGTAATCCGGTCCACCTGACCGCTTGGCCAACGGACCTCGATATCCGCTTTTGCGGCCTTCGCCAAGCCGAAGTGAATACGAAGATCGCTCTGCGAGATGTAACTGCCCCCGCTGCGGACTTCGTCCATCTGGCGGTGTTCACCCTCCGGCGTACAGAATACCCGCGCGCCGATACCTGACCGGTTACTTTTTGCGCCTACGGTCTTGACCTTCAGCCAGTTGTTCCTGAGCGTGCTCTCGCAGCGAAGCAACTGCGGAACATCGTTGACGCAATTCACCACCACATCCAGGTTGCCATCATTGTTGAAGTCTCCGATGGCGCACCCCCGGCCGGGCACGATCTCAAGAATGCCGGGACCGGCGTCGAGCGAAACGTCTATAAACTTACCGTGCCCATCGTTTCGGTAGAGCACTTTCCTTTCGCGATATCCCGATTCATTTGCGGTCTCTTTCACTTCCGGATAGACATGCCCGTTGCACGTCAGAATATCGGGCCAGCCGTCGTTATCGAAGTCCAGGAAACTGGCGCCCCACCCGAGAAAGCGTGTGTTGCGGCCGAGCCCTGACTGGAAAGTCATATCCTCGAACGAACCGTCGCCCAGATTGCGATAAAGCGTTGACGTGTCGCCGGCGAAGTTCGTTTTGAAAATCGCGAGTTTGCCGTCGCCGTACACATCGGCCGCTGAGACGCCCATACCTGCCTGCGTTTTGCCGTCCGGCCCGAAAGCTACTCCGGCCTCCACCCCGACCTCCGTGAAGGTACCGTCATGATTATTCTTGAACAGGGCGGAGGGGCTGGAATCGTCCGCGACATAGATATCCGGCCAGCCATCGTTGTCGAAATCCGCGACCAGCACGCCCAACCCATAGGTCCCCTGCTTTTTCAGGATACCGGCGCGTTCGGAGACGTCCGTGAACGTGCCGTCGCCGTTGTTGTGGAACAGGATGTCTTTGCCGCCGGCGAGACCGGGCGGGCCACAGGCGACCGTCAGGCCCTTATAGAGACAAGGGCCGCTTTCCGGCAAGGGCGCTGTCTTCGGATCGAAGTCGATGTAATTGGCGACATAAAGATCCAGATGTCCGTCGCGATCGTAATCCAGGAAAGCACATCCGGTGTTCCAGCGTTTCAGACCGGTGGTGGTGCGGGTGGTAACACCTGCGGCCGCTGCCACATCGGTGAACGTGCCGTTTCCGCTATTGCGGTACAAGGAGCAATCGCCCCAATAAGTGACGAAGAGATCTTCGTGGCCATCGTTGTTATAGTCGCCCGCACAAACGCCCTGTCCCCATCCAGTGCGGGCCACACCCGCTTTTATAGTTACGTCGGTGAAAGTGCCGTCGCGATTGTTTTTATAAAGACGGCTGACCGGCTGTGGACCAGTCAACTGGCTGGTCTGAAAGCGCGTGCCGTTCACGAAAAAGAGGTCGAGCCAGCCATCGTTATCGTAGTCGATGAAAGCGACACCGCAACCCGTGGTTTCCAGAAGGTACTGATTTTTATTTTCAGCACCGAAAATCGTCTTAGCGTGCAGGCCGGCCTCGCGCGCGACATTGACGAAACGCACCCCCAGGGGCACGCCACCCAGAAGTTGATCGAATGTGAACACGGGAACCGAAGCACAGAGGGATTTGAGAACGGATCTTCGCGAGAGCATGAACAAAGGGGAAGCACGCACCGTGCGCTTCCCCTGAGTGTATCGTTATTGCCGGGCGCTTAGATTTAGAATTCCAGCCGCAAGGCGAACTGCAACCGCCGCATCGTCGAGCCGAAAGCGATAGACGTGATGTTACCCGCATTGTTGCCATTCACGTTCCCGTTCACAGGCCCGAGGTTCGTGTGGTTGAACAGGTTGTAAAACTCGCCGCGGAGCTGGAGCCGGAACTGCTCCGTTAGCGCGAAGTTCTTGGCTACGGACAAATCCTGGTTGATAAAGATCGGGCCCCGGAGGGTGTTGAAGCCATAGTTGCCGTACGTGTTGTTCGCGGGAATCTTGAATGCGCTACTGAGTGAGCCATCGGGGTTGACGTTGAGCCAGTGATCCCGGTTCTGGTTCGAGGCATAAGGGCTTCCCGTACCCTTATCAGGGCGGTTCCCCGGGCCTTGGTTCGGCCGGATAACACCGGGCGGATACACGTTGATATTGGGCGAGAACGGCAGGCCGCTGTAGAATACCGTTACGCCGCTAAGACTCCAGCCGCCGAGGGCATAGTCTACATACGGATTCAGGCTCTTTCCGTATCTACGACCTTTTCCAAACGGAATGTCGTAGTTCTGAGCGATGGTCAGTTCGTGATCGGGGATTGCGTTCTCCCGTCCGCGGCCCAACGGCCGATTGTAGAGGATGGTGTAAGCGTCGGAATTATCCGAGACCGCGTCCTGCCACGTGTAGCTGGCCTGAACTCCATATCCAGCGGAGAACGTCCGCTTCAGCTGTACCTGGAGCGAGTTGTATTCATTCGTGAGGCATTGGCAGTAAAGGTCGATGCCCTGCGTCCAGAGCAGCGGCTGACCGTTCGCGCCGATTTTGTTGTAGAAGGGTTTAAGTGTGTTGGCATCCGCCACTCCGGGCACAAATGCCGCCTGGTTGACGTTGTAGTTGAACCCGTCACCGGATCCCGGACCAACATGGCGACCCACATTGCCGACATAGCCGACCGAAAGCGACGTGTCCTTAATGATTTGACGCTCGACGGTAAGGTTATAAGCCTCGACACGCGGCAACCGCACGTCCGCGGAACGCGCCTTTGCTCCCACCCCATCCGGCAGAATGAACTGACCTGAGCTCGGAACCGTAAAGCCGGTCGGGGTCGGCGGGCCTTGGGCCAGAGTGAAGACAGTCTGGAAGGCCTGCCCATTGGGAGAACTCGGCTGCTGATTGAACAGAACGGGAGGATTCTGGGTAACGTTGTGTCCAAAAGTGGCGCCGAAGGTACCTAACTCGTACGACCAGCCGTAACCCGTACGGATAACCGTCTTCTCGTTCAGCTGGTACGCAATACCTAATCGCGGAGCGAAGTTGAGGTAATTCATCCTTTGGATGCCGTGCATGGAGACTCCGCCAATCCCGAACACGTTGATGAGACCGGTACTCAGATCCAGTTGCGCGCCATTCCCTCTGGCGTTCACGGTTTCGGGGAAGACCAGTTCCCAGCGGAGGCCCCAATTGACGGTCAACTTGGGCGTGAGACGGTATGAATCCTGGCCGTAGAAGAACCAGCGGCGCTGGCGTTCGGACGCATTGGTGCTGGTACTGACGTAACGGGCGAAACCAGTCACATCGCCCAGCAGGAACGTTGCGAAGCCAAGGCCGTCCACCGCGCTGCCACCCACGGAGTTCACGACGCCTGTGTTCTGCGTATTGAAAGTGAGCTCACCTGCACGGTGTGAGTCGCTTGGGATGCGAAGGTTCTTCGCGTATCGAATGTCCGCGCCGAATTTCAGGGAGTGATTGCCCAATACTTTAGTTACGTTGCCGGTGAACTGATACTGCCCTTCGGCCTCTGTAAGCGGGCAGTTGCATTGATTGGCTCCCAGTGAGTAGCCCAGACTTGTGATCTGAGTGTTGTTGGGATCGACAAAGTTGAAATACGGCAGGCCGGACGTGAACGTCGTATCCAGGTTCAAGCCCGGAATGCCCGCTGCTGTGGCGGGTTGGGTCCCGAACCCGTTGGGTGTCGTATTGACGTTATATTTTACATACCCGAACCGGAAATCCGAGATCAGAGTGGGATTGAAGGAATGGGTGAGACCGATCGCAATGCTCTGGTTTCGAACAAAGGAATTGCCCGCGAAGCTCACATTATTGAAGGCCGGACCACCGGCCAAGCTGCCGAACGCGCCAACCGCGCTCCTCGCAAACTGGTGGTTACTGTAGCGACCGAAGATGGAAGTCTTCTCGGTCATGAAGTAGTCTTCCCGCGTGTCCCACTTATTCGCGTCGAACGAACCGCCGCCGGATCCCGCGTAGTTGTTGAACGGCGTGCTGCTGGCGACGTTCGGCAACGGGAAATAGTTGATAATCGCGAGAGCCTGTGGACTCAGCCGGTTCTGCGGAATTATATTCCCGGGAAATTGCGTACGGCCGACACCGGTAGCCGGATTGCCAGTTGCCGGGTCGAAGATAGCATTCTGAGCGCTCGATGCGAGGTAAGCGCTGAAGTCGCCGGTTCGAGCCGCCGCCGTGGGAACCGTAGTCAGCACGGATCCCCCGAATCGCTGCCGGACCAGTTCCGCGTCACCGAAGAAAAATAGCTTGTCTTTGATGATCTTGCCGCCAATGGAACCGCCGAACTGGTTCCAGCGAAGGATCGGCGCCATCCCGCTGGTGTCCGAAAACGGGTCGCGCCCGAAATCGGAAAAGCCCCTGGAGTTATTCCGGAAGTATTCGAACGCCGTCCCGTGCATTTGATTGGTTCCGGATCTCGTGGAACTGTTTTGGATGCCCGCGCCGGCGTAGCCGAACTCGGCGTCATAGTCCTGAGCGGCGATCTTCGTCTCGCTCAGCGAATCGATATTCGGGTTGATCACGATGATTCCCAGGATAGGATCCTGATTCTCCGTGCCGTCCAACTGAAAACCGGTGCCGCTGAAGTGCTGTCCATTGACCTCGGCCTGCACGCTGCCCTGCGGATCTTCGCTCGAGGCGTGGGCAAAACCGATACGCGAGACCCCGGGCGCAAGCAGCTCGTATGCTTGAGCGTTGCGGCCCAGACTGGGCAAGTCGATAAGTTGCCTCGAGGTGAACGTGGTTTGGACGTCGGCGCGGTCGGCCTGCAGCGTCGGCGCTTGCGCGGTAACCTCAACCGTCTCACTAGAATTACCCACCTGCAAAGTCGCATCGACGCGGGCCGCGTTATCCACCTGAACCTGAATGTTCCTGAATTCGGAACGTTGGAAGCCGGGCGCCTCGACAGTAACGGTATAGGTACCCGGAATCAACTGGCCCTTGGTGTAGTTGCCGGATTCATTTGTTGTAACTTCCGACTTAGTGCCCTTCGACTCGTCGGTAATTGTGACTTTTGCGTTGGGAACAGCACTGCCCGTGGGATCAGTGACCGTTCCGAAGATACTTCCATATACCTGCTGTGCAAGACTGGTGCCCGGCAGGGCAAACAGCAAGCCAGCAACTAACAGCAGATTCCGTGCGGCGTGGCGGAACGCGGACATACTCTTCTCCTTGGAAGAGGGGCAAAAGAACCCCTTCGACAGGCCCAACCCGAGCCTTTATGAAGCCTATTGCCCGTAAGTATATTGCCGTTGCATTAAAGAGGCGCGGGTTATTTTGCAGATTTTGTGCGAAATCATGCCAAATAGTAGCGGGTTGTGTCGATGGATGTACCAACGTTGTTTCCGGTTCACTATTTAAGCGGCTTACCGAGGGCGTTCGTGAGCTGAGAATCCTTTTCCTGTTTAAGTCTTGCCGCGATGGCGAACATTTCTTCGCTCGCCTTTTTGTCACCTTTGATCCGCAGAATTTGGCCAAGCGTATTAAAGGGGCCCGGAGTACTTGGGTCCAGCCGGATAGCTTCGCGCAGCTCGGGGATGGCGCCATCGAGATCCCCGTTCTGCTTGAGCGTGGTGCCAAGCATGTAGTGCGCTTCCGCATAATCGGGGCGAATTGCGATGGCCGCGCGCATCTCTCCGATTGCCCTGGGAAAATCGCCCAACTGCCAACAGGTAATACCCAATGAGTAGTGCGCCTCGGCAAGCGAGGGTTCCAGACGAATTGCTTCCTGAAGTTCTTTTTGCGCCGCTTCCAGTTTGTCCTGCTGTTTTAAAGCAATTCCCAGGTCGTAATGCCCGGAAGCGGAGGTTGGATCCTTCTCTATGGCGCCGCGAAATTCCCGCTCGGCGAGTGAGAAATCCCCCTTTTTCAAGTATGCATATCCTAAGTTGACGCGAACGTGGGAGTTTGCCGGATCATGGGCCAGAATCTTGTGAAATTCGGCGATTGCCTGATCGGCTTTGCGCGTTTCCACCAGCATGTAGCCGTAATCGTTCCGAGCCACATCGTCGTTGGGGTTCAGCAAAACGGCATGGTGATAGGCATCGGCCGCCGCTTCCAGTTCGCC
>JAOAPQ010000242.1 GCA_025462965.1 Bryobacterales bacterium | reverse complement strand
TAAACACTATGATCACACTTGCAGACGCACGAAAGATTATCGCCGCCGGCGAGAAGAAGGCACAGGAGATTGGACAGCCGATGAACATCGCTGTCGTCGACCAGGGCGGCAACCTGGTTGCCCATGTCCGCATGGACAATGCATGGATCGGCAGCATCGATATTTCGATCAACAAGGGGTGGACGGCGCGCGCGTTCGATATATCCACAAAGGATCTCGCGACGCATAGCCAGTCGGGGGGCCAGTTCTTCGGGATTCACGCTTCCAACCACGGGCGCGTCATGATTTTCGCCGGCGGCATTCCGCTGAAGCACGGCGGGAAGGTGGTCGGCGGGGTGGGCGTGAGCGGCGGGTCGGGTGAACAGGACCATGCGGTGGCGGAAGCCGCGGTGGAGGCCTTTGGCTCGTAAGTCTTACGCTGCGCTTGTCTGGCTGGCGGGCGTGTCGCTTCCCTGTGCGGCGCTGGATCTTCGGCATGCCGTCATCGTGGCTCAGCCCGCACAGAAGAAGGCGGCGCAGGTGTTGACGGAAGAGATCGCCAAGCGCACACAGATCCGTTTACCGATCGCCGCGTCCGCGCATTCCGCCGACGCGGCGTTCATCGCTCTCGGCATAGAGAAGAAGCCGGAGGCGGACGGGTATCGGGTGAAGGTCGAAGGAAAGCGCGTTGTCATTACCGGCAACGATTCCCGAGGCGTGCTGTTCGGAGTCGGGTATCTTCTGCGTCGCCTGCACATGGAGCGCCAGATTCTGGAGGTGGATGGCGACCTTCAGATCTCCACCGCGCCGCGCTATCCGCTGCGCGGACACCAGCTCGGGTACCGGCCCAAGGTGAATACATATGACGGCTGGACGCCGGCGCAGTTCGAGCAGTACATCCGAGACCTGGCGGTTTTCGGGACGAATGCGATTGAGCTGATCCCGCCGCGATCCGACGACGATGAGGATAGTCCGCATTTCCTCCTGCCGAAGATCGAAATGATGGAGGAAGTCTCACGCATTTGCGATGAATACGGCATAGATGTATGGATCTGGTATCCGGCAATGGACAAGGATTACTCGGACCCCGCTACCGTGGATTTCGCGTTGAAGGAGTGGGCCGAGGTGTTCCGGCGATTGCCGCGCATCGACGCGGTGTTTGTGCCGGGGGGCGACCCGGGACATACGCGGCCAAAGTACCTGATGGCCCTGCTGGAGAAGCAAACGCAGTCACTGCATAAGCTTCATCCGAAGGCGCAGATGTGGATGTCGCCGCAGAGTTTTTCGATGGAATGGATGGAAGAATGGTACGGCCTTATGAACCGACGGCCGGCGTGGCTGAGCGGTGTGGTTTACGGGCCGCAGGTTCGCGTGACGCTGCCGGAGATGCGCGCGAAAGTGCCGGCCCAGTATCCCATCCGCTGGTATCCGGACATCACGCATAGCCGTCATAGCCAGTACCCTGTGCCCGATTGGGATCTGGCCTTCGCAAGCACGGAAGGCCGCGAGGTGATCAATCCGAGGCCGACGCAGGAAGCGCGGATCTTCCATCTCCGTGAGAAAGATGTTAACGGTTTTCTCACTTACTCGGAGGGTGTGAACGATGACGTGAACAAGTTCGTGTGGAGCGGGTTGGGATGGGATCCGGACACGCCCGTGGTGGAGATTCTGAGAGATTTCGGCCGTTATTTTATTGGCTGGCGCCTTGCCGACGGCTTCGCGCAGGGGCTGCTCGCCCTGGAACGCAACTGGGTGGGGCCCCTTGCGACGAACTCGGGAGTGGATACTACGCTCCAACAGTTTCAGGCGATGGAGCGCGCGGCATCGCCCGAAGTGCTCGGGAACTGGCGATTCCAGCAGGCGCTCTACCGGGCATATTACGACTACTACGATCGCGCGCGGCTGATTTATGAAACACAACTGGAGCGGGAAGCGCTGGACCATCTACGCGAAGCCGAGAAAACGGGTTCCGCTTTCGCGATGGATGAAGCCGAGCGGACACTGAATCGGGCGCTCGCGCAGCCGGTGGCGCAATGGGCGCGAGCGCGCGTATTCGAAATGGCCGAGGCGTTGTTCCAGAGCATCCGTATGCAGTTGAGCGTCACCAGATACAAGGCCGAATCGCCGGAGCGCGGCGCGAATCTGGACATGATCGATATGCCGCTTAACAACCGCGGATGGCTGAAGGCGCGGTTCGCGGAGATTCGCAAGGGGACCGATGAACAGGAGCGGCTTCGGGCGCTCGATGAGATCGTGAACTGGGCCAATCCGGGCCCGGGCGGTTTCTATGACGATCTGGGCAACCTGACGCGGCAGCCTCATCTGGTCCGCGGAACGGGGTTCGATCAGGACCCGGCTTATTTCCATTCATCGCTGGTCGGGTTCGGAATGCGCGGACTCGGCGGGGCGATGCTCGGGTACCCTCGCTCCTGGTGGGACCATGCGGAAGCGCTGTATGACGCGCCTCTCGAGATGGCGTACCACGACCTGGACGCGAAAGCGCAATACAAAATTCGCGTGGTCTATGCGGGCGATGCGACGAAGCCAAAGATCCGGCTATCAGCCGGCGCGGATATGGAAGTGCATCCGCTGATGTCACGGCCGGTTCCGTTCCGGCCGATGGAATTCAATATTCCGCGGCAGGCGACCGCAACGGGCGAACTTCATCTGAAGTGGTATCGGGAGACGGGCCTGGGCGATGGCGGGCGGGGCTTGCAGGTTGCCGAGGTGTGGCTGATCAAGAAGTGAGGAGGCTTTACGCGCTACCGCATTGTGCTGGAGGGCGTCGTTCAGGGAGTAGGGTTCCGGCCTTTCGTTAAGAAATTAGCGG
>JAOAPQ010000207.1 GCA_025462965.1 Bryobacterales bacterium | reverse complement strand
TTCAAGCACAGCCGACGCCCGCATCATCCAGCTGGCACTGCACCTGACCTTCTGAAGTACCGCCGGCAATCTGGTTGCCGGCGTCCTTGATCTACTCGCGCCGGTCGCAAGGCCGGCGCTTCACCGGAGCCCATGTCGCGCATCGTCGTCTTACTCTCACTTTCTTTCTGTCTTTCAGCTCAAACCAAATTCGAATTCTGGCCGGGAACCACCTACGATCCCGCGGTTCCCACCGCGCGTAAAGTCCTTGGCTACCACCCGGGCGAGCGCATTTCTCCCCACGCGAACATCGTTCGCTACATGGAGGCGCTGGCCGCCGCGGAACCGCGCCGCATGAAAATCTACGATTACGGCAAGACCTGGGAAGGCCGCCGCCTGATCTACGGCGTCATCGGGTCCGAAGCCAACATCCGCCGCCTGGATGAAATCAAAGACGGCATTGCGCGCCTCTCCGACCCGCGCAAAACCACCGACGCCGCCGCGCGCGGTCCCATTTCCTCGCTGCCCGTGATCGTATGGCTCGCGTATGGCGTACACGGCAATGAGATCTCCTCGTCCGACGCCGCGCTCATGACCGCTTATCACCTCCTCGCGGCGCGCAACGACAAGTTGGTCGCGGGCATTCTGGCCAAAGAGCTGGTCATCATCGATCCGCTCCAGAATCCCGATGGCCGCGACCGCTTCATCCACAGCTTCGAAATGGGCGAAGGCCTGGAGCCCGATTCGAATCCTCTGGCCGCCGAACATACCGAGCCCTGGCCCGGCGGCCGCACCAATCACTATTTCTTCGATATGAACCGCGATTGGGTGGCCATGACCCAGCCGGAGACAAAGGGCCGTATCGCCGCCATGCTCGAATGGCGTCCCCAGGTGGTCATCGATCTCCACGAAATGGGTACCGATTCGACCTATTACTTCGCGCCGCCCGCCGATCCGTTCAACCCGAACATGACCAAATGGCAGCGAGACTTTCAAACCGACATGGGCAAGGGCAACGCCAGGTGGTTCGATCAATACGGCTTCGCCTACTTCACCCGCGATACCTACGACGCCTTCTATCCAGGCTATGGTGACAGCTGGCCGGTGTACCTCGGCGCCATCGCAACAACTTACGAAAACGGTTCCACCCGCGGCCTTGTGGTCAAGCGCCCGAACGACCTGACCGTGACTTACCGCGATACTGTCCGCCGCCACTTTGTGTCCTCGCTCGCCACATGCGAGACGTCCGCCACCCATCACGACGCCTTGCTGGAGCACTTCTACCAGTACGGCAAGACGGGCGTCGAAGAAGGCTCCGCCGGCCCGGTCCGCGAATACATTCTGCCGCGGCGCGGCAATACTTCCGCCGTCGATAAGCTCGCGCAATTGATGGTCGAGCAGGGCGTCGAGGTGCGCCGCGCATCGGCGGCCTTCACCACCGAAGGCAAGCATTATCCGGCGGGGAGTTACCTGGTATCCACAGTACAGCCGCAGAAGCGGCGCGTGAAAAACCTGCTCGACCTGAATACGTTGATGGATGACAAGTTCCTCAAGAGCGAGGAGGATCGCCGCAAGCGCCGCCTCGCAAGCCAGATCTACGACGTAACCGCCTGGAGCGTTCCGCTGCAGTTCAATATCGAAGCCGTGCCCGCTGCTGCCGCAAGCACCGTCGACAGCACACCGGTCAAACTCGGCGATAATCCCGCTGGTAAGATCGAGGGCGGCAAAGCGGCCGTTGCCTACATGGTGCCGTGGGGCACTTCCGGCGCCGCGCGGGTCATGACCGGCGCGATGCGCGCTGGCCTCCGCGTCTATGGATCAGATAAAGCCTTCGTGCAGAACGGCCGCACCTATCCCGCGGGCACGCTGATCGTGCCGGTGAAAGAAAACCCCGAGAGCATCCACGAAACCATGGCGAAGCTGGCCGCCGCCAACGGTGTGGATGTCGTGGCGACCGCGACAAGCTGGGTGGACGACGGCCCGAACTTCGGCAGCCGCTACGCGCCGTACTTGAAGAAGCCCGCGATAGCGCTCGCCTGGGACCGCCCCACTTCCGGCAACTCGGCCGGGCAGACGCGCTTCGTGCTCGAGCGCCAGTTCGGTTATCCCGTCACGCCGGTGCGCACCCAGCAGTTGGGCACGGCCGACCTCAGTCAGTTCCAGGTGATCATCCTGCCCGAAGCCGGTTTCGCGGATGGCGGCTATGCCGATGTACTCGGCTCGGGCGGCGTGCGGCGATTGAAACAGTGGGTGGCCGACGGCGGCACGGTGATCGGGATTGGCACGGCCGTTCAGTTCCTGGCCGATGCCAAAACGGGCCTGCTTCCGATCCAGCAGGAAAGCCGCGTGCCCGAGGCGTCGCCCGCGTCCGGGGACTCCCATAAACCATCGAGCGAGGACGCTCGTCCTGCGGGCAAGGCTTTCGCGAAGGAGGCCGATTTTGAGAAGGCCATCCAGCCGGATTCCGAACTCCCCACCAGCCTGCGCGGCGCGCTTGTGCGCTGCAAAGTGGATCGTGAACAATGGATTACGGCAGGCGTTCCGGATACGGTCTACGCCATGGTGTCCGGCACTTCCATCTTCACCCCGATCAAGATCGATCACGGCGTGAACGCCGTCACCTTCGCCGGCCCGGAAGAGGTGCTTGCAAGCGGCTACATGTGGGACGAGTACCGCAAACAGCTCGCCTACAAGCCCCTCGTCGTCGTGGGTCGCAACGGACGCGGCGTAGTCGTCGGCTTCACCGCGGACCCGAACTATCGCGCTGCCATCGATGGCCTCAATTTGCTCTTTTTGAACGCGGTCTTTCGAGGACCGGCCCACGGTTCCACGGGCGGCCGGGGCGGCGAATAATCCCTCTGGTATCCTGACGTTTAGCTCATCGAATTATGCCAGTGAAAGTAGCAATCAACGGATTTGGCCGCATCGGCCGCAATGTTGTGCGCGCCGGTCTGCACAACAAGGACATTGAGTTCGTCGCCGTCAACGATCTGACCGACACAAAGACGCTCGCGCACCTCACTAAATACGATTCGGTGCTGGGCGGCCTGCATGAAAATGTGCACGTGGAAGGCGACAGCATCGTTGTCGGCCACCGCAAGATCAAGGTCTTTGCCACCAAGGATCCTGCCGAGATCGATTGGCCATCCGTCGGCGCCGAGATCGTAATCGAATCCACCGGCCGTTTCACCGACGGAAAGGACGCGGCCAAGCACCTGCGCGGCAGCGTCAAGAAAGTCATTATCTCCGCGCCAGCCAAGAATGAGGACGTTACCCTGGTGTTGGGCGTTAATGACAAGTCATACGACCCGGCCAAACACAACATCATCTCGAACGCTTCCTGCACGACGAACTGCCTCGCGCCGGTGGTGAAGATCCTCCACGAGAAGTTCGGGATTCTGAAGGGATCGATGACGACGATCCACAGCTACACCAACGATCAGCCGACCCTGGATTTTCCGCATAAGGATCTGCGGCGTGCCCGCGCGGCGGCGATCAACATGATTCCGACCACTACCGGCGCCGCTCTCGCCATCGGACTGGTGATGCCCGAACTGAAGGGTAAGCTGGATGGTTATTCGTTGCGAGTTCCCACACCCGACGTTTCGGTCGTCGATCTGGTCTGCGTTACCTCCAAGAACACCACCAAGGACGAGGTGAACGGGGCGCTGAAGGCGGCTGCCCACGGGGAGCTGAAAGGCATTCTGGCGTACACCGAAGATCCGGTCGTCTCGAGCGACATGCTGCACAATCCCAACAGTTCCATCGTGGATTCGGATCTCACGAAAGTGCTGGAAGGCAATCTGGTCCACGTAGTGTCGTGGTACGACAACGAATGGGGTTATTCCAGCCGCGTCGTCGATCTGGTCGGCTTCCTGGCCGACAAAGGCCTGTAAAGCGTACAACCGTGGCACAGACGATCGTTTTTTGTCGTCTGTGGCTCTTTGCCTATCCGGAAACGACACGCCTCTTCATCATAGGACCGTGCGTGTCGTTGCCTGACCCACACTGCTTTCAACTTCCATGCAACCGTGCCCCGTGGCACAGACGATCGTTTTTTGTCGTCTGTGGCTCTTTGACTGTCCGGAACGGCACGCCTCTCCCTCACGGGATCGTGGGTGTCGTTGCTGATCCAGACTGCCTTTGAACTTCCGTAAAACCGTGGCAAAGGCGATCGTTTTTCTTCGTCTGCCGGTCTTCGCTCATCAGGAGGCCCCACGTCTCTCCGTCATCTACGACCGCGCGTGTCGTTGCTGATCCACACTCCTTTTGTTTTCATCCAGTACCTCGCGCACCTTGCGAGTGAGCATCTCCGGCGTGAACGGCTTGCCAAGAAAGTGCAGCACTCTGTCCGGGGTTTCCGTGTGGTGCAGGGTCGCATCTGTATAGCCGGACATAAACAGAACCGCCATCTTTGTCCGTTTCCGATGCAATTTGCGCGCGACGTCGCGGCCGTTCATGTCCGGCATCACCAGGTCCGTTACCAGCAATTGAATCGGTCCGGGGTGTTGTTTAGACGTGCGAAGCGCCTCCTCGCCGTTTCCGGCCGTCAACACCTCATAGCCGCGCCCCTGCAGCGTGGTCTGCACCAGCTTTCGAACGGGTTCGTCGTCTTCCACAACCAACACCGTCTCCCAACCGCCCCCCGCCTGGAGGCCGGCGGCGTGTGCCGGTGCCGCGATCGAAGTGTCCGCTCGGGGAAGGTAAATCTTCACCGCCGTGCCGGTGCCTTGTTCGCTGTAGACGTCTACCGTGCCGCCTGCGCGCTTCACGATACCCATCACCATCGATAGCCCCAGACCGGTCCCCTGCCCCGGTTCCTTGGTCGTAAAAAACGGCTCGAACACCTTCTCGCGCGTCTCCTTGCTCATGCCGACGCCGGTATCGGTCACCGCCAGCATCACGTACCGCCCGGGACGAACTTCCAGGTGCTTGCCCGCGTAAGATTCAGAAAGTTCAGTGTTGCGCGTATCGATAAGCAACTTGCCGCCCTCCGGCATGGCGTCGCGCGCGTTCACCACCAGATTCATGATCACCTGTTCCACCTGTCCGGAGTCGGCATGAACGCAGTCGAGACCCTCGGCGGGTGAAAAGCGCAGATCGATGTTTTCGCCGATGATGCGCCTGAGCATCGGCGTCATGCCCTGCACCACGGCGTTCAGGTCCAGAACCTTCACCTGCAACAGCTGGGGGCGGCTGAATGAAAGCAACTGCCGCGTCAGCGCCGCCGCCCGATCGCTGGCCTTGGTGATTTGCTCCGCGGCCGAGCGGTTCTTCGCATCCTTCGCCAAGTCGGCCGCCAGCATGTGGCCGTAGCCGGCAATGATCGTCAATAAATTATTGAAATCATGCGCGATTCCTCCGGCGAGCATTCCGACAGATTCCATTTTCTGGGCCTGGCGCAATTGCTGCTCCAACTGGGTTCGCGCGGCCGCGTCCGCGAGGACGATCGTCAAAGCCCCCGAGCCCCCGTAAACCGTCCGCCGAATCAGCAGATCCACTTCAACCGGTTGGCCCGAGCGCGTAAAGGCCGCAACTCCACGAAACTCCGGAGAAGTAAAATCGCCCGAATATAGCGCCGCCCCAAACGAATCCGGAGCCCAGGGCTGCACCAGTTCCAGCAGTGTGCGCTCCATCAGCTCATCGCGCGTGAACCCCGAGATTTCTTCCGCCCGCCGGTTCGCGTCCAATATCCTCAGACTGGCGGAATCCACAATCCAGGAGGGTTCGGGCGAATCCTGGAAGATCCTCCGGTACCATCTCGATTCTGGATGTCTGGCCTTCGCGGTCACGGGCGGCTTCGACAAAATTTCAACCTTGAGACACTCGAAAAACGCATTCGGCCGAGCCCTCAATGTCTATCATTCGCATTATGGGACATATCGACGGTTCAAGTGCCCTCTGATTTGTACTCAGAATTACATTTACACAAAAGAATGGGGCGATACGGTACCTTTGCATGGTGAACGCGGTTAATTCTCAACAATGGCGGGCTCTATTCGCTGCGCAAGCCGGTTACATGCTGGACGCGATGGACGTTCTTCTGTACGTATTCGCACTAAACACGCTCCGCACGGAGTTCCACCTCTCCAATTCCGAGGCTGGCCTGGTCAGCTCCATCACCCTGATCTGCTCAGCTCTGGGAGGGATTGCCGCCGGCATTCTGGCCGACCGCTTTGGCCGCACCCGCCTGCTGGCCGCTACAATCCTATTTTACTCCCTCGCCTCGGGCGGTACCGCGCTTTCCAGCGGCCTGGGCGGGCTCATCTTCTGGCGCGGTCTGGTGGGTTTCGGCTTAGGCGGGGAATGGTCCGCCGGCGCCGTTCTGGTCGCCGAGACATGGCCGGCAAAGCATCGCGCGAAAGCGATCAGTTTCATGCAGGCCGGCTGGGCGCTCGGATATCTACTCGCGGCCGGAGTAACTGCCGTGGTCCTGCCTCGCTTCGGATGGCGCGCGCTGTTTCTCACCGGATTGCTGCCCGCGTTGCTCGCGCTCGCCGTCCAACGGGGGGTCGCCGAGCCGAAGGTCTGGCTCGAGCGTACCCGCATCGCCGGTGGTCCCGGCTTCGGCTCCATCTTCCGGCCTCCGTTGCGACGACGAACGGTCCTTGCCACCCTGCTGACCACCTCCGTTCTGTTCGCCTATTGGGGCCTGTTCACCTGGCTGCCGGGTTTCCTCTCGGCGCCGCGAGCCGCCGGTGGAGCCGGGCTCTCGATCCTGCGCACCAGCGCGGCGCTCGTGCCCATGCAGATCGGCGCCTTCGTTGGATACGTTTCCTTCGGCTGGATTGCCGACCGGTTCGGCCGCCGCGCGACCTTCGTCGCCTACATGCTGATGGCTGCCATCCTCACACCCATCTACGGCTTTGCGCGCTCGGAGTCTACCCTGGTGCTGCTCGGCCCGCTGATCGGCTTCTTCGGGTCGGGATATTTCAGCCTGTTCGGAGCGATGCTGGCGGAGATCTATCCTTCAAGCATTCGCGGGGCCGCGCAGGGCTTCACCTATAACTTCGGGCGCGGGCTCAGCGCGCTCGCTCCCTTCCTTGTGGGGGCGCTCGCGGACCGCAACGGTATCGGAGCAGCACTTGCGGTGAATTCAGCATTCTTCCTGACCGGCGCCATCCTGATCTTCACTATCCCGAAAATCGACGAGATCGGAGCGGAGTCGGTATTACCGCCGGCGCCGCACGTGCGCATACAATCTTGATTGATGAAACGCCCGGCTGACGCCAGCTCCGCTGAAACAGTGGCGGCTCCCGCGCCGGTCAGCACGCCGCATGCGTCAACCTCCCTTCCGGAGGAGGGCCGCTTCGTCCCCGGCACGCTCCTCGGCGGACGCTACCGCATCATCGGACTCCTGGGCGTAGGCGGCATGGGCGAAGTCTAAGTCTTGTCTCATGCAAGATGAGCCTGAAGGGGATGCTGGTTTCTCACACAAGATGAGCCTGGAGGAAGGAAACGGCATGCTGGGGATTGATCATCAGCATGGAAGACGGAGGAAGGCTGAGCCTGGAGGAGATCCGGGCGTTTCTGGAAAAGAGCGGGGAGGTGGACTTCGAGGCTCAAGAGCGGGAGGAGTTGTACGCGTGGGTGGACCGGAGTCTACGGCAGCAGGATTACGGCCGGCTAAAGAGATCGGGCAAAGGCTTGGTCCGCCGCTACGTGGCCAAGATGACCGGGTTGAGCCGGGCTCAGGTGACGCGCCTGATCCAGTGCTATCAGCGAGGCGAGGAAGTGAAGCCGCGAGTGTACCGGCGACAGTCTTTTACGAGCCGCTACACAGGCTCGGATATCGAACTGCTGGCCGAGGTGGACGAGGCCCACGAGACGCTGAGTGGGCCAGCCACGCGGAAGATTCTCGAGCGGGAGTGGCATGAGTTCCATGACGTGCGTTATGAACGACTGGCCCGGCTTTCGGTGGCGCAGTTATACCGGCTGCGAAAGAGCCGGACGTACCGGGTGCGCCACATCGTGTATCAACCGACGCGTCCCACGCAGGTGGCGATCGGAGAGCGGCGCAAACCGGATCCGCAAAACCGGCCCGGCTACGTGCGCGTGGACACCGTGCATCAAGGCGACCGTGCAGGCGCCAAGGGCATTTATCACATCAACGCGGTGGATGAGGTGACGCAATGGCAAGTGGTGGGGGCCACGGCGCAGATTAGCGAAGCCTGGTTGATGCCGGTGCTGGAAGGGATGCTGAAGCAGTTTCCATTTCAGATTCGCGGATTCCACTCCGATAACGGAAGCGAGTTCATCAACCACACCGTGGCCAAGCTGCTCAACAAACTGCTGGTGGAACAGACCAAGTCCCGGCCACGGCACAGCAACGACAACGGATTGGTGGAAACGAAGAATGGCTGGGTGATCCGCAAGCACATTGGTTATGGCCACATCGCCTCACAGCATGCGGAAGCCTTCGACCAGTTTTATCGCGAGCAGTTCAATCCGTATCTGAATTTTCACCGGCCTTGTGGAGTGCCGGAAGTGACGGTGACGGCCAAGGGCAAGCAGAAGCGTGTTTATCGCTGGTACGCGACACCTTGGGAGATCCTGCGGCAGTTGCCGGGAGTCGCCGGATTTCTTCGCGCGGATCTGACCATAGATCAGCTCGCCGCCTCCGCCAGAGCGCAATCCGATACCGCGGCAGCGGCAGCGATGAAGGAATCCAAACGAAAGCTTTTCGCCAACTTCGGAAAGAAGCGTAGCGCATGAGCAACCGGGAGAGGGCGGTGGAAATGGTGGGCAGTGGAAAGCGCGGAAAACCAAAAGCGGGTTTCCCGTCCGCTTCCCCCAGCCCTTGGAAATCGCTACGCGATTCCCACATTCCCACCGCCGGCCACGACTGTTTATTTTCAAAATCCAACCCAAAGAA
>JAOAPQ010000205.1 GCA_025462965.1 Bryobacterales bacterium | reverse complement strand
CGGCGAGGAGGACCGCGCGCTCGATATCGCGAAGGCTCTGGGGCACCGGCATAGATCGGCCGCGATGTAATAGCACCTTGTATGCCACACGCCAGAAAAGCAGGTTGATATGCCCGAGGACAGTAACGGTTCGGTCCGCCGCGTAGGCCGCGCGTTCACGAGCGCCCATCCGCCGCATCCGTCTCAGATTGAAAAGAATGGTGGAAGCGTAAGCGCGGGCGACGCCGCTCACTCGCTCGATCGCGGAACGCCGCGGGTCGGCAGCGACATTGCCGCCATCGAAAAACACCAGCAATTCGACCGTTTCTCCCTGCTCCGTAAGCTGCTGCGCGATTTCATACGAGACGTTGGTAGCGATACACCACCCGCCCACGACATATGGTCCGTGCGGCTGTTTGGAGCGAATCACTTTCACCAGCTTCGCGGCGATCTCGGGAATCTGGTAAGGTTCCGTGAGCTCTGAAATATCCGGCCAGGGCAGGCCGAACAACGGCTGATCCGGACCCAGGAGCTGCGCAAACTGATAGAACATGCTGCGCGCCTCGGTCATGAAGAAGGGCCGCTGCGAGCCAAAGGGTTGAATGGAGGCCAGACCGGGGTGATTGTTCGCGCCGGGCAGCCCCCGCAGGTAGGCCGCAATCTGCCGAACCGAAGGTGCTGAAAAGAGAACGGAAAGAGGCACTTTCGTTCCCGTCTCGCGTTCCATGTGGATCGCCAGTTTAGCGGCCTGCATCGAGTGTCCACCGAGTGCGAAAAAGTTGTCGGTGACGGAAAGGGGGCCGCGTTCCAAGACAGATTCCCAGACATGCAAGAGCCGGAGTTCCAGATCATCGATTGGCGGGGCTTCGATTGCCTCGCGGTCAATTTCACGCGCATGTTCGGCCGACGGAAGCGCATCGCAGTCCACTTTGCCATTTGCCGAAAGCGGAAGCGACTCGAGTACGACAAAGCGCGAGGGAATCATGTAATCCGGCAACTGGCGCTCGAGCGAGCGCCGCAGCTCGTCTTCCGTGACACGTTCGGCCACCAGATACGCGACCAGCCGCTTGTCTCCGGTCCGGTCTTCGCCAATGGCGACCGCCGCCGCGTGCACCGCCGGATGATTTCCCAGCGCCGCTTCGATTTCACCGAGTTCGATTCGGAAGCCGCGCAGTTTCACCTGGTTGTCGAGCCGATTCACGAACTCCAGTTGTCCGTCCGCGCGCCATCGGACGCGGTCTCCGGTCCGGTACAAGCGCTCCCCGTCAGGACCGCTGACGAACTTTTCCGCTGTGAGTTCCGGCCGGTTGCGGTAACCCCGCGCAACGCCATCGCCGCCAATATACAGTTCGCCGGGGATGCCGGGCGGCACGGGTTGCCTGCGCTCATCCAGCACGTGTACGCGGGTGTTCGAAATGGGGCGACCGATGGTTACCGGTCCGCCTTTCCCGATGCGCCCCATGGTGGACCAAACCGTGGTCTCCGTGGGGCCGAACATGTTCCAGGCCACGCGGTCGAGCCCGGCAAGGCGTTGGGCGAGACGAGGCGGCAAGGCCTCCGCGCCGCACAAGATCTGGAAACCGGCCGAAGGCCGCCAGCCTTCCTCGAGCAGCATGGTCCAGGTGGTGGGAGTGCCCTGCATGATCGTCGCGCGCGATCGTTCGATCAGCGCGCGGAGGCGGGCTCCGTCGCGCGCTTCCTCGCGGGTAGCGAGGACGACGCGCGCACCCACCATGAGCGGAAGCCACAACTCCGGGACGGACATATCAAACGCAGCGGTCGCCAACGCGAGCATGACATCGCGTTCGTTAATATCCGTTTGCCGGCGCATGCCTTCGAGCAGGTTCACGAGCGAACGATGGCGGATCTCCACGCCTTTCGGCGTGCCCGTGGACCCTGAGGTATAAATCACGTACGCGGCGTTCTCGGGAGAAAGGCCCGATTCGAATGCGGACCCAGGGGCCCGGAGTTGCGCGATCGCGCTCTTCGTGAGCACGAGCGATACACCGGAGTCTTCGCGAATAAACGCCTGCCGCTCTTCGGGGTAATCCGGATCGATCGGAACGTACGCGCCGCCCGCCTTCCAAATGCCGAGCAACCCGGCCATCATCTCGAGCGATCGCTCGACCACGATCCCGACCGGGACCTCGGGCCCGACGCCTCGCCCCCGCAGATACGCCGCGACCGCGTTTGAGCGCGCGTCCAGTTCCCCGTATGTCCAGGAGCGACCTTCGCACTCGATCGCGATATGGTCCGGCGCCTTCGCGGCCTGCGCGGCAAATAACTCCGGGAACGCTACCTGGGGATATTCCGCGCGTGTATCGTTCCATTCGAACAGCGCGTGTTGCTCCGCGGCGCTGAGCAGAGGGAGATCGCCGATACCGCGCTCGGGTTCGCGCACCGCGGTCCGGATCAGAGTCGTGAAGTGACCAGCCATGCGCTCGATGCGATCCGGATCGAACAAATCCCGGTTATAGTTCAGCAGACAGTTGAGCCGGCCATTGCGTTCCTGCATGGCCAGCGTGATATCGAAGCGCGCGGTGGTCATTTCCGCGGCCACTTCTTCCACTGTCACTTCACCTAAGGAAAAGTCCTCCGCGGCTGTGTTGTGCAGAATGATCAGCACCTGAAACAGCGGCGTGTAACTAGGGCTGCGCTGCGGGTCAAGTATCTCAACCAGCTTCTCGAACGGCAGATCCTGATGCTCATACGCATCGAGCGTCACGCCGCGCACGCGGTCCAGCAGTACACGGAAGCTCGGGTTGCCGGATAGATCGGTACGCATAACGAGCGTGTTCGCAAAGAAGCCGATCAAGCCTTCCGTTTCGGTCCGCATCCGGTTCGCGATCGGGGTTCCCACACTGATATCCGTCGCGCCGCCGTAGCGCGCCAGTAGCGTCTGGAAGCCGGCCAACAGCGTCATGAACAGCGTAACGCTCTCGCGTCGGCTGTAACGCTTCAATTCATCGGTCAGCTCGTTTGTGAGCGCGAAATTGTGGTTGCCGGCGCGGAAGGTCTGGTTCGCGGGGCGCGACCGATCCGCCGGAAGCTCCAGAAGCACCGGAGCACCGGCTAACTGGCTCCGCCAATACGAAGCTTCGCGCTCCAGCCGGGCGCCGCTCAGCCACTCCCGCTGCCACTGCGCGACGTCGGCGTACTGGATCTCCAGCGGCTCCAATGCCCCGCCCCCATAAACTGTCCGCAGGTCGCGATGCATCACGTCAAGCGACCAGCCGTCCGAGATGATGTGATGCATTACGATCACGAGCGCGTGCCGTTCGCGAGCCAGCCGGTAAAGCTTGACGCGCAGCAGCCCTCCCGCAGAAAGATCGAATGGCCGGTCCGCTTCCTGGGCGATGCGCGTCTTCAGTTCCCCTTCATCTAGATCTTCGACGGTTAAATCCAGTGCCGCACCCGCCTCGATCGCTTGCACCGGGCTGCCGTGCAACTCCGGAAAACTCGTGCGTAAGGTTTCATGCCGTTCGACAAGCGCCATGAACGCGGCTCGCATCCTGTGTACATCGAGCGGCCCGCTCAGGAGGAGTGCCTGAGGGATGTTGTACATCGGGCTTTCGCCCTCGTAAAAGCGATCGAGGAACCAGAGCCGTTGTTGCGCGAAGGAGACCGGTTCCTCGCCGGTGCGCGGGTATTTGCGCAGCGGCGGACCGATCTCGCCACACCGCTGCTCTTGGCTTCGCCGCGCAAGGCCGAGAACCGACGGCTCTTCGAAGAGCGTTCGCAATGCCACCTCTGCGCGCAGCGTCCCCCGAATGCGCGATACAACGCGGGTTGCCAGGAGCGAGTGGCCACCGAGATGGAAGAAATTATCGTCCAAACTCACCTGCCCGACACCCAACACTTCGGCGAAGATGTTCGCGATGACCTCTTCCGCCGCGGTCTTTGGCCGGTCCACCGTCTGACGTGAAGCCTCGCGGACCTCTTCCGGAGCGGGTAGCGCGAGCCGATCCACCTTCCCGTTCGCGGAAAGCGGCAGAGCGTCCAGCAGCAAGAATCGCGAGGGCACCATGTAGTCCGGCAGTTCACGCGCGACGTCCCGGCGAAGGTCTTCTTCCGTGACAGCCGCCGACGCAACGAGGTAAGCGACCAGGCGCTTGTCTCCGGTCTGGTCTTCACGAACAGCCGCGGCAACGGCGCGCACTGCCGGGTGCTTCGCCAACACCGCTTCAATTTCGCCAAGCTCGATGCGGAAGCCTCGCAGCTTCACCTGACTATCCAGCCGATCCACGAATTCCAATTGACCGTCAGGGCGCAAGCACACACGATCACCTGTGCGGAATACGCGCTCGCCGTAGGGCCCGGTGACAAATTTTTCGGCGGTCAGTTCCGGCCGATTCAGATAACCGCGGGCGACGCCATCGCCGGCAATGTAAAGCTCGCCCGCGATCCCAACCGGCACAGGCTGTTGCCGTTGGTCCAGAACATAGACTCGCGTGTTGGCCATGGGATATCCGATAGTCACCGGCCCGCCATTCACGCGCGCCATGGTAGACCACACGGTGGTCTCGGTCGGCCCAAACATATTCCAGACCACGCGATCCAAGCTTGCGAGACGTTGCGCCAGATTCGCGGGCAACGCTTCTGCTCCGCAGAGAATCTGGAATCCTGGCGCCGGGCGCCAGCCGTCGTCGAGCAGCATGGTCCACGTGGTGGGCGTGCCTTGCATGATCGT
>JAOAPQ010000202.1 GCA_025462965.1 Bryobacterales bacterium | reverse complement strand
TTACCGAACGCGCCGGAAGCGCAGGTCCCAGACGCGGGGTTCGCCGATGCTCATTTCAGCGATCCGCCCGGTCGAATCGCGCAGGAAACGCACACTGCTGAGCGAGCAGCGGAACGCGTCCCGGTATGTCGGGGTGAGCGCGAACCGGCTGTCCGGCCTGCGCAGCATCACCAACTGGCCCTGATCCAGCACAACTTTGAAGGTGACTTCGGCTTCGTCACTCGCGTATTCGCCTGTCATGGCTTGCAGATCGGCGAGGGTCGGATTCGCCGGTTGAACCTTCTCGAACGTTGTGCCCTCATTCGCTTCCGGCAATCGCATGCGCACGACTTTGCCGGAAGGGTCTGTCTCGAATTCCATGCGCGGCAAATGGCGGTCCTTGCTCTCGACCAGCACAGTATTCCCGTCTCGCAGGCTCCGATAAAGTCCGGCTTTGTCTTCCGGAATGGCATTAGCCGACTCGCCGGACACTGAATCCTCGTGGACTAAATCCGCCAGATAGATCTCGGCGACCTGATGGGCAAGACTCGTCGCGTTCGTGGTCACATTGCAAAGCACCGCGACGGAAAGACCGTGCTCCGGATAGCGACCCAGCCAGGCACTGTAGCCGGCGGTCGTACCGCTGTGGCTAACCTCGGAAACGCCCTTCCAGTGGGTGACGACGAGCCCCGCCGCATACGCGATCGTCCTCCCGTCCGTCAATCGCGCCTGTTTCTGCTGCGCGTCGATGAGAGCGCTGCCGCCCACCTTTCGCTCGGTGAAATTCCGGTTCCAGCGCAGCAGATCGGCCACGGTCGTCAGCAGACCGCCGTTGCCGAAGACGTTCTCGAACGGCATGTCCTGCTCGAAACCGCCGCCGGCGTGCCTGTATGCGACGGCGCGATTGGGCACCACACGCCGGAAATTGTCGCGCCAACCGGTCGACTCCATGCCAAGCGGCGTGAAGATTGCGGTGCGCGTGAACTCCGGCAGGGACATGCCCGACACGCGCCCCACCAGGATCGCGAGAAGGTTATAGCCAGTGTTGGTGTACGAGTATTCCGCACCGGGCGGATAGTTCAATGCCCGCTGCTTCGCCACAATCTCGAGCACGTTCGCGTGCGTGTAGACGCGCGTGGTTCGCGGCCAGCCCGCGATGGCCTCGATGCTGCCCCAGTCGCGCAAACCGCTGGTGTGGTTCAGCAGGTGGCGGATCGTAATCGGCGCGCCGTAGTCCGGGACCTCGGGGATGTACTTCCGGATCGGATCGTCGATCGACAGTTTCCCCTGTTGCGCAAGCAGAAGCACCGCCGCGGCGGTGAACTGCTTGGTGACGGACCCGGGCTCGAAGACCGAAGCGGGCGTGAGCGCGATTCCGTGTTCAAGATCGGCCATCCCGTACGCGCCGGTCAGGACTGGGGCGCCGTCAATGCTCGCGCCAACCGCGCACCCGGGCGAATCGGTGCGGTTGAACGCCGCGAAAATCCTATCGGCTTTGTTCTTCGCGTCGGGCGGAGCGATCAGCTTCTGGCCCAACGCCGAAGTTCCCGGCACAACGAGCAGGAGCAGGAACAAACCGCGTGAACGAAAGCACATGTGGATGTTCCGCTCAGCTTAGCAAACGCGGCGGGCCGGGGAGATCTTATATCATTCCCACAGATATGAAATCCCGATCCCTGTTGACTGGGGGTTTATCCGCCCTTCTCTTCGCGACGTGCGCCTGGGGACAGGCTACCGCCGTTTCGCAGGTTTCCGGTACCGTTCAGGATGCGAGCGGCGCCGCCGTTCCCAATGCTCAGATTCGCATCACGCAGACGGAAACGCACCTCTCGCGCACGGCGACGAGCAACGCCGACGGAGTCTACACAATCCCGAATCTGCCTGTGGGCCACTATGAACTCTCTGTCTCCGCCGCCGGGTTCAGCGAATACGTGCAGCGCGGCATTGAACTGCAGGTCAACAGCAACCCTGTGATCAATCCGGTGCTACAGGTGGGCGCGGTTTCCGAGCAGGTGCAGGTCACCGCGGCGGCCGCAATGGCCGAAACCCACGAGAATTCCATTTCGCAGGTGATTGACCAGCGCCGTATCATTGACCTCCCGCTGAACGGCCGCAACCCCACCCAACTGGTTCTGCTTTCCGGCGGCGCCGCCGCGCCTCCCACGCCGGGCGATCTCAATACGAGCAAGAACTATTCGACGCAATCCACACCAATCGCTATCGCGGGCGGCCAGATCAGCGGCGTCAACTACCTGATGGATGGCGGCGACAACAATAGTTCCTTCAGCAATCTGAACATGCCATTTCCCTTCCCCGATGCCTTGCAGGAGTTTAGCGTGCAAACGAGCGCACTGCCGGCGCGCTACGGACTTCATCCCGGCGGCGTGGTCAATCTGGTGACGAAGTCGGGAACCAACGCATTCCATGGTGATCTCTTCGAATTCATCCGCAACGGCGTGTTTAACGCCCGCAATTTCTTCGCCGTTTCCCGCGACACTCTCAAACGCAATCAGTTCGGCGGAACGGTGGGCGGACCAGTGCTCAAAGACAAGCTCTTTTTCTTCACCGGCTACCAGGGCACGCGCAACCGTTCGGACCCCTCCACCTCCATCAGCTACGTGCCGACGCAAGCGATGCTCAACGGCGATTTCAGCACCTTCCTCTCCGGCACATGCAATGCCAAGCCCGTCACGCTCACGGGATTTGCGAATAATCAGATCCCCGTATCGCAATTCAACCCCCAAGCGCTGAAACTGGCGCAGTACCTGCCCGTGGCCACAGACCCCTGCGGAAAGTACCAGTACGGAATCCTGAATAATGGCGACGAGGACCAGATCATCGGCCGCGTGGATTACAACCAAAGCGAGAAGCATTCGGTCTTCGGCCGCTACTTCTATTCCGATTACAGCAATCCTCCGGTCTTCAACGGCAAGAACGCGCTCACCACCAGCAAGGCGGGCGTGGCCGATCGCAGCCAGTCCATCACGCTTGGCGATAACTACTCCATTCGCCCGAACCTGCTGAGTTCGTTCCATGCCACCGCGACCCGGCTTGCGGTCACGCGCGGCGCGGCGTCGGATCTCTTCTCCCCGGCCGATGTTGGCATCAACATCAACGATCTGGTCTCGCACTTCATCACGCTGAACGTTACGAACGAGTTCACCCTCGGCTGCGGTACTTGCGCGCCCGGCCACTTCAACACAAATTCCTTCCAGGTGGCGGAAGACGTGGACTGGATCAAGGGCAAGCACCAGGTCTCGTTCGGCTTTAACTGGATCCACGACCAATTGAACGACGTGAGCAATAACCTTTCGAATGGCACTTTCACCTTCAATGGATCGTCCAGCGGAAACGCGCTCGCGGATTTTCTGCTGGGCCGCCCGAACGACTTCATGCAATCCAATCCACAGCAGGAAAACGAGCGCTATTACTACCTGGGGCTATACGTGCAGGACGCCTGGAAAGTAACTCCACGCCTCAGTGTGAATGCGGGCATCCGGTGGGAGCCTTACTTCCCCGAGCACGATCACTTCAATCGCGGCAGCCACTTCGAACCGACCTGGTTCACACAGGGTGTCAAGAGCAGCGTTTATAGTAACGCCCCGGTCGGTGTCCTGTTCCCAGGCGACAAGGGCATGCCGGATGCGAATACCAACACGAGACTCAACCAGTGGGCCCCGCGGCTTGGCCTGATCTTCGATCCGAGGGGAGACGGCAAGCAGACGATCCGCGCGTCGTACGGAATTCTGTATGACTCGCCCATCGTTTATTACGACGTTCGCTTCGCGAGCGCCCCGCCATGGGGCAACTCCATCGACATTCCGAATCCCTCGGGCGGCCTGACCAACCCGTATCAGGGGTATCCGGGCGGCAATCCGTTTCCACAGCCTTTCCCGCCGCCCAAGAATGTCGCCTTCCCGACGGCGGGCGTCTGGGTCAATCTGCCTATGGACATAAAGCCGACATATCTACAGCAGTGGAACCTCAGCTATCAGCGTCAGTTAGGGAGCGACTGGCTGGTGACCGCCAATTACCTCGGCAATAAGACGACGCACCTTTGGCTCGGCACGGAGTTGAATCCGGCTGTCTACCTTCCAGGCCAGACCAACACCGTCGCCAACACCAACCAGCGGCGTCTGCTTTATCTGCAGAACCCCTCGCAGGGACAGTATTATTCCACTATCGCGGCGGCGGACGATGGCGCGAATGCCAAGTACAACGGCATGCTGCTTTCCGTGCAACACCGCTTCGCGCGGAATTTCACTGCCCTTGCGAACTATACTTTGTCGCATTGCACCAGCGACGGCGATTTCAATAACGATCTCACCGGCCCCATCTATCAGAACCCGAGCAACCGGCATGGCGACTATGGCAACTGCAATTTCGACCACCGGCATATTTTTAATGCGTCCGTCGTGGCGGCGAGCCCGCATTTCTCCGGGCGCTGGATGCGGCTGGTTGCGGGCGACTGGCAACTCTCCGGCATCCTCACCGCGCAGAGCGGCGGCTTCTGGAGCGTGACAACCGGCAAGGACAATTCGTTCACCGGCGTCAACCTGGACCGCGCGAATGTGGCGGGCGACTGGCGCCTGAGCAATCCAACTCCGACGGCATGGTTCAATACAGCGGCCTTCGTGCCAAACACCATGGGCACTTATGGCAACTCGGGCCGGGACATCGTCCTCGGTCCGAAGTATGTGGATCTCGATATGGGATTGATGCGGAACATCCCTATTCGTGAATCGATGCACGTCGAGTTTCGCGCCGAGGCTTTCAACATCCTGAACCATGCGAACTTCGCAACGATGTCGAGCGGCTTCCATCTATCGCTGAGCGACGCCAAAGTCGGGAGCATCACCCAGGCTGCCGACCCGCGCATTCTCCAGTTCGCGCTGAAGTATTTCTTCTAAAGTGGATGGGTGCACCATACAACGAAAAATCGTAGGACAGGGCATCGTTTTCCGTGGGCTGTCGCTCTCGCTCTTCTGCTGACCGGCTGCTCGGCCAACAAGCAGGCCGTTTCCTTCGCGCCTCTTGAAGACGAGTTTGTTTACACCACCCTTTCTTTCTCACCGATCGATGCGTCGGCCCAGGGCTATCATACGCACCAGGGCGCGAACCTCGATACCGCTCTCGACGATCTCAGCCGTCAAGCTATCAACCGCCGGCGGGACTTCTACAGCTCGTTTCACCAGCGACTGGCGAATGTGGATGTCAACCGCCTCCCTCCGGAGGATCGCGCCGACTACGACATCATTCAGAACGAGCTGGGACTCGCGTTATTCGATCTTGATATCGCGCAGACCTGGAACCACAACCCCACCAGGTATGTGGAACTGATCGGCTCGGCACTGTTCAATCCCTACATCCTGGACTACGCGCCCAAGCCCGAGCGCGCGAAGCACATCATAGCCCGCCTGGAGAAAGTGCCCGCGTTCTGCGAAACGGCGCAGCGCAACCTTTTCCGCGCGCCCGCTATCTGGATCAAGGTTGCACGCGAGGAAAACGAGGGCAATATACAACTCGTGGACAAGACCTTGCGCAGCTTCATCCCCGAAGCTGACAAACCCGCTTACGACCACGCCGCGCTCGGAGCTCTGGATGCGTTGCGGGCCTTCGATCACTTCATGGGCACCGAACTTCCGAGACGCGGCGGCCGCGGCGACAATGTTCCGGATTGGCGGCTCGGCGAGAACTATGCGACAAAGTTTCGGCTGGCGTTGGCGACGGATCTGACACCCGACCGCGTGCTGGCCACCGCCGAAGCGGATCTCAAGGCAGTCCGCGGCCGGATGTTCGACCTTTCCAAACAGGTTCTGGCGGCGCACTCCAAGCCGGTCGATGGAGACATAAACAAGACCATCGCGGCCGCCCTGGATCTGATTGCCCAGCGGCATTCCACACCTGATGCCTTCCTCAAGGAAGCCCGAGGCGACTTGGGCGAGGCGCGCGAGTTTGTCCGGCAGAAGAACCTGGTGACGCCGCCCGCGCGGGATAATCTGCAGGTGATTGAGACGCCTCCGTTCCTGCGGGGCATCTATTCCGTCGCGGGCTTCAATCCGGCACCGGCCCTGCAGCCGGAGCTGGGGGCTTTCTACTGGGTGACACCTGTTCCCAAGGATTGGGACAAAGCTCGCGTCGAATCGAAACTGCGCGAAGACAACTTCTATGCATTCAAGCTGATCACCATTCACGAAGCGATGCCCGGACATTATGTGCAGTTCGAGTTCGCCAATAACGTACAGCCAAAAACGCGGCGGATCCTGCGCGCCGTGATCGGCAACAACCCCTACATAGAAGGATGGGCGCAGTATGCCACACAGACGATGCTGGATGCCGGTTTCTTCGGCGACTCGCCCGAACTCCGGCTGGCGTTCGAAAAGCAAGAGCTGCGTGTGCTGGCGAACGCCATTATGGATATCCGTCTGCAGACCAATCGCATGACGGAACAACAAGCCATGGATCTGATGGAGAAGGAGACATTCCAGGAGCATCAGGAAGCTGTCGGCAAGTACCAGCGCGCGCAACTCTCCTCGGCGCAGCTGCCGACTTATCTGGTCGGCTGGCGCGACTGGATTCGAGTTCGCGATCAATACAAATCGTGGAAAGGCGGGGCGTTTCAGCTTCATGACTTCCACGATGCCGCGCTCAAGGAGGGCGCTGTTCCGCTGCCGGTTCTGTTCCGGCTGCTCACCGGCAAGGCGCTCGGGCAATAGCGCCGTCTTATAATTACGAAATGGACGATCAATCGGCAACCGAGCGCGGATTCTTCAGCGGCATCGCGTGGTTGCGCGATCTGGCGCTTTCGGTCGTGTTCGCCATTGTTTTGATCGTGTTCCTGTATCAACCCGTGAAGGTGGAAGGGACCAGCATGATGCCTGCGCTCAATGACCAGGAGCGCATTTTCATCAACAAGTTCACCTACCGGCTGGGGCCGAACAGCGTCGTGCGGGGCGATACGGTGGTGTTCCTTTACCCGCTCGACCCTACGAAATCGTACATCAAGCGAGTGATCGGCGTTCCGGGGGACCACGTCGAAATAACGGACGTCAAGGTTTATGTAAACAAGATGCCGGTGGATGTGCCGTATGTGCCGGATGAATATCGAGACCATCTCTCGATGTCGGATACGACGGTGCCGATGGACTACTACTTAGTTCTGGGCGACCACCTGAGTTCGTC
>JAOAPQ010000187.1 GCA_025462965.1 Bryobacterales bacterium | reverse complement strand
GCGCTGACGGACCCCCATTCGCCGGAGGAGTATCGGATCAATGGAGTAGTCTCAAATATGCCGGAGTTCGGGGCCGCGTTTGCGTGCAAGGCGGGGCAGGCGATGGTGCGGGAGAAGAGCTGCCGCGTGTGGTGAAAACGCCGGAAAGTTAGACTGAAAGCTGAATGCTTCGATCGCTTAGCACCACCATGCGATATTCCGCGAAGACGGAGGTGCACGTCTTTGCGCTCTCGGTCGCGGCCAGTGTTCTGCTTTCGTTTTATCCGTTCCTGATCGTAATGGTGTCGCTGTGCAAGTACGCGTTCCACTGGCCCGCGGCGGTGAACGCCATCTACTTCACGCTGAACAACTATCTTCCCGGCGAGGTGGGGCAGTTTATCGGGCGGAATCTCGCCGTCACGGTGGCATCCCGGGGGCCGGCGCAGTTTGTTTCGGTTCTTCTGCTGCTGTTCACGGCGAACGGAATCTTCGAACCGCTGGAAGTGGCGCTTAACCGTGTGTGGGGCGGCGTGGAGAACCGCTCGTATCTGAAGAACCAGCTATTGAGCCTGGGCTTGATTCTTCTCTGCGGCGGGCTGGTATTGGGCTCATTTCTACTTACCGCCCTGAACCAGGAATATCTAAAGGGTGCGTTCGGCGTAACAGGCCTCCCCGCGTGGGCTGCCTGGCTAATTTTCAAGGCCGCCGCGCTTCCGATCATGATTCTCGCGCTCTTCCTTATTTACTGGCTGCTGCCGAACTGCCGCGTGCCGGCCGGGCCGGTGGCGCGGGTGGCATTCGTGGTGGGCGTGTGCCTGGAACTGCTCAAATACCTGAACATAGCCTGCTGGCCATTCCTGAAGGTCAAGCTGCAGCAGGAGTACGGACCTTTCTATATTTCCGTGAGCATCGTGCTGCTGAGCTTCGCGCTCGCCATGATCGTGCTCGCGGGCGCCGAATGGTCCGCGCGCCGGCCTGCTATGATCCCTGAAGAAACCGAACCCATAGACTCCCTCGATGACCAAAAACTGGAAACTCATAGCAGCCGGTAATGGCCTGCGCGTGCCGGAAGGCGAACTGGAGAAAGTCGCTCCTTCACTGAATGCGCTGGAGGCGGCATTCCGGCCGCTGGTGGCGACCATCCCGCTCGAGATCGAGCCGGCAATCATCCTTTCTGAAGCGGCGGTCGATCCCCAGTGAATGTTCTGGAATCCGCCGCGGCCCTGCGCGCGCGCAAAATCTCCTCGGTTGAACTTGTTTCCGAATCGCTGGCCCGAATCGCCGAACTGAACCCAAAGTTCAACGCGTTTATCACGGTTTTGGAAGAAAGGGCGCTGCGAGATGCCGAGAACGCGGATCGGGAACTCGCGAGCGGCATCGATCGCGGTCCGCTGCACGGCATCCCATACGGATTAAAGGATGTTTTCTGCACCCGCGGGGTTCGGACCACGTCCGGTTCAAAGCTGTTCGAGAACTACGTTCCGGATTACGATGCCGCGGTCACCGAGAAAATGGCAACGGCCGGCGCGGTTTTGGTCGGTAAGACGGGCCTACATGAGCTTGCCTATGGAATCACTTCGAACAATCCGCACTTTGGGACAATCCGGAATCCGCATGACCCAACGCGCGTGCCGGGCGGATCGAGCGGAGGATCGGCGGCGGCGGTAGCCTCCGGCATGGTCCCGATCGCGATGGGCAGCGATACCGGCGGTTCCATTCGCATTCCCGCCGCGTTTTGCGGAATCGTGGGTTTGAAGCCGACATCGGGGCGCGTGAGCCGTTATGGCGTTCGGCCGCTGGATTTCAGCCTGGATCATATGGGGCCGTTAACTAACACGGTTCGCGACTCGGCGGTGGTGTTGAACGCGATTGCCGGGTACGACGAGCGCGATGACACCTCATCGCGGCGAGCGGTAGAGGATTACCTGCTGCCGGAGAATGTGTCCATCGCCGGGCTGCGCGTGGGTCTGCCGGAGAACTTCTATCTTGAGCGGCTGGAACCCGGTGTGGGCGAAGCTGTGGAGGAAGCGTTCCGGCTGGCTGAATCGCGGGGTGCGCGGGTGGTGCCGGTCCGGGTACCCGACGTCGCGGCGATCAACACGGTCGGCCGTATCATTCTGATGAGTGAAGCTTCTGCCGTGATGGAGCCCTATTGCGACCGGCGCGACCAGATCGGCCCGGACGTTCTGGCGCTGCTCGATCAGGGGCGGATGCTTCCCGCGACGGACTACATCAATGCGCAGCGCCTTCGGCGAATGATGCAGCGCGATTTTGCGCGGATCTGGCGCGAGGTGGATGTGCTCTTCACACCAGCCTCCCCGATTGTGGCGCCGCATATCGGCGCAACGACCGTGGAAATCCGGGGCGTCCCGGAGGACGCCCGAATAGCGGCGACGCGTTTCGTGCGGGCGTTTAATGTGTTGGGTCTGCCGGCGATTTCGGTGCCGTGCGGAGCGGCGCACGGGATGCCGGTTGGGTTGCAGATCGTCAGCCGGGCGTTCGAGGAAACGCAGGTCTTAAGAGTGGGAGCCTCGCTTCAAAACAGACAATAATTCCATTTTTGGAATTCGGTGTTGAATCCGACACCCACTCCCACGTGATTGTATAGTCAATGGACCAGAATTCTGGCCGATTTCACCAAAGGGAAGCGGTGACGGCGTAAGGTCGGAATATCTAGAAGATACGCGCTGTTGGGACTAACTTCGCGATTTTAGGGGTATAACTGTCGCGTTGCGGGGTGAGAAGGATCCCATGCCAACGGATACTCCGTGAAAATGGATTTTAGGTTAAAATTCGCACTCAAATATCAATAACACCTATTAGAAACAGGATTGTCACTCCCCTAAGTCACTGTAAACAAGAGGCTTACAATTGGATTACAACTTGCATAACGCCATCGCCATGAACATGAGAATCTTTGCTCCAGGCGCCTTACGGTTTATGCGAGCCCAGTTCGCGGTAATCACGATTGCGCTAGTCGCTCTGACTGCCAATTTATTCGGCCAGGCGATGGACAGCACCCTGGTGGGAACCGTGACGGATCCCTCGGGGTCTGCGGTCCCTGGTGCGAGGGTAACCGCGACGAACAAAGACACGAACGTCAAGGCGCAGACCACGACCAATACCGCCGGTGAATATCGCGTCAATAATATTCCCGTCGGCCGGTATGACGTTTCGGCTTCGGCCCAAGGCTTCTCTACCGCAACCAAAGCCGATGTAATGATGGACCTCAACCATACCGCGTCCGTCAATCTGACGCTTTCGGTCGGCACGGTTGGTACGACTGTTGACGTGCAGGAGGCGGCGGCGATCATTGACACATCCACAGCCCAATTGCAGTCCACTTATGACGCCAAGAGCGCGGTCGACATACCCGCCGCGGGCATTTCAAAGGTGATCAACGGCGCCGGCATCTACAATCTGAGCCTTCTGGGCGCGGGCGTGGCGTCGTCCGGCGGCGTCGGACAGGGTACGGGACCCAGCATCGCCGGACAGCGTCCCGAAAACAACAGCTTTAATATAGACGGCATAATGAACGACAACCACTACACGACCGGCCCGCAAGTGTATCTGTCGAACGAAGCCGTCTCCCAGTTCAACCTGTTGCAGAACCAATTTAGCGCTGAGTTCGGCGCCGCTTCCGGCGGCGTGTTCAACGTGATCGTCAAGACCGGCACAAACCAGATTCACGGCTCGATCTACGAATACATGCAAAACCGGAATCTTAATGCGGTCGACCAGACTGAGGTCCAGCAAGGAATCCGGTCAAATCCCCGCTTCGACAGCAATCGCCTCGGCGCCACAATCGGCGGGCCGATTCTTAAAAGTAAGCTGTTCTATTTCGGTAACTTCGAGTACAACCCGGTCGGCCAGGCCGCTCAGCCCGGTCAGACCGTTTCGTCGCCAACCGCGGCGGGCTACTCCATCCTGGGCGGCTTGAGCGGGATCAGCAAGACCAACCTTCAGATTTTCCAGCAGTACGTTCCCGCCGCGCCAGTGGCGGATGATAGCGTTACGGTGTTGGGCAAAACGATTCCGATCGGGCCGCTCTCCTTTGCCTCCCCGGCGTTCAATAACTCGTATAACGCTGTAGCAGCTATCGATTGGAACGTGAGCGCTGCGGACCAAGTTCGTGGGCGCTACATCTATAACAAGACGAGCGGCCTCGATTTCAATGCCGCGCTTCCGGTGTTTTTCCAACCGCAACCCAATGTCAACAACAGCATCAACATTTCCGAGTTCCACAATTTCTCGCCGACTCTCGAGAACGAGTTCCGGGTATCCTACAGCCGGAATAACGCGGCTACCGGGGCGGGCAACTACACGTTTCCGGGCCTGGACGCATTTCCAAATCTGTCGTTCGACGACCTTCAATTGCAGCTTGGGCCGGATCCCAACACGCCCACCGGTTCCATCGAGAATCTTTCTCAGCTTCAGGAAAATCTGACCAAGACCGTCGGACGGCATACGATCAAGGCCGGTTACAACGTGGTGGATGTCATCCTCAGCGGGTTCTTCGTTCAACGCTCCCGTGGCGACTATGACTATTCGACTCTTGCCCAGTATTTGCTGGATCAGCAGCCCGATGGCGGGTCGCTGAGCGGAGTAGCGGGGGAACGTAGCGTCGGCGTTGCGAGCGGCGTGCCGTTCGGGTTCCTTTCGCATGCGGCGTATTTGAACGACGATTTCCGGCTTCGCCCCAATCTGACCCTCAATCTGGGCATCCGGTACGAGTACGTGACCGTGCCCGTGGGTTCGCGCGCGCAGCAATACGACGCAGCCGCGAGCGTGCCGGGCGTCATCACCTTCGCCAGTCCCAAGTCGGACAAAAACAATTGGGCGCCTCGGCTGGGCTTTGCGTACTCCCCGGGAAAGGACGGCATCTGGTCAATCCGCGGCGGGTTCGGCATCTCCTACGACAACACTTATATCAATCTCAACCAGAACTCCTCCCCACCCTATTACCAAACGACCGTCGATGTGAATCCCAACAGTCCCGTTTCCAACTTTCTAGCGAACGGCGGTCTGAAAGCCGCGCTCACGGGCGGCACCCCGACGGTAGCCGACCTGCGCGGAGCAGTCGCTTCCTATACGTTCGACCAGCATCGTCCCTACGCGATGACCGGGACGTTGGGTGTACAAAGGCTTCTTGCCAACGACTATGTTGTGGAGGTCCGGTACGTTTATACGAAGGGCGTCCATCTCTGGAATCAGACTCGTCTGAACAGAATTACCCCGATTACGTCCACTCTGAACATACCAACGTTCCTCTCTGTGCCGTCGGCCGCTACCCTGGCCGCCCTCACAACGACGCTCGGCTCTCTACAGGCTCTTCCAACCAATTCGCTCGCTGCGGCTGGATTTCCGAATAACATCACCGCTTACCACCCCTGGGGGAACTCGCGTTATAGCGGCCTCGCCGTGCAGGTAACCAAGCGCTACTCGAAGAACTTTTCGTATCTGGCCGCCTTCACCTGGAGCCACGCGCAAGACGATTCCACGGCGACTAACTTCTCCACGATTTTGTCTCCGCGGCGCGCTCAGGATTTTCAGAACTTGCACGCGGAATGGGCCGATTCGGCCCTCGATCGCCGCCTGCGTTTCACCTTCAGCCCGAGTTACGACTTCAGGCCTTTCCAGAGCGGCAACTGGGCGATGAAGAACGTTATCGGTAACTGGAATATCGCCGGGACGTATACGTTCCAGTCACCGGAGTACGCCACGGTTCAGAGCGGTGTCGATTCCAACCTGAACGGTGATTCCGCGGGTGACCGCTCGATCATCAATCCAGCCGGCGCGGCCACCGTTGGAAGCGGCGTCACAGCTTACAACGCCGCGGGTCAGGTAGTAGCCGCCGGCAGCAAGAGCATAGTCGCCTACGTCGCGAACAACTCCAACGCTCGCTACATCCAGGCGGGTCTCGGCGCATACGCTACCAGCGGACGGAACACGTTCCCGCTGGATCACACCAATAACTTCGATGCCGCTCTGATGAAGCGCCTCAGCGTTACGGAGCATAAGCGCGTCGAATTCGGTGCGCAGGTATTCAATCTGTTCAATCACTCGCAATTCGTTGGCGGGTATCTCGGCGACGTTTCCCCATACTCAACGGCCGCGATCAGTCGTAACTTCCTGGTTCCCGGCAACGCATCCTTCGGCCACTATCAGGGATTTTTCCCCAGCAACTCACGTGCAATGCAACTGGTCGCGCGCATTATCTTCTAACCCCGCGGTTGGTTTGAGACTCACGGGAGTCTTCGGGCTCCCTTTTCTTATTCTTATTCCCCTGGCGCACACTTCAAGAAATCGGATTCTTAAGCCGCATTCGGTATGAAAACCCCCAGTTTACCTACGGAAAACGGTATTGCAATCTTAATATCCAATATGAAAAAAGAGAGTTAGCTATTGGCCGAGTAGTTGCATGCCAGCGTTGGCATGAACATGTTTTCTCTCCGCGCAACAGGGGCGGCTTTGCTCTTTTTCATCATTGCGATCGATTGGAATACGAGGTTATCCGCTCAGACCGTTAGCGGGAGCCTGGTGGGAACGGTGCTGGACGCCAGCGGGTCCGGCGTGTCCAATGCCAAAGTAGATGCAGTGAACGTGGCGACGAATGTCCGCGCGTCGACAAATACGACGACCGCCGGCGCATATCAATTCGCTAATCTCCCGGTTGGTACGTACGACGTTACTGCGTCGGCCACCGGGTTCACAACAAGCACGCTAAAGGGCGTTGCCGTGGCGCTGAATCAGACCGCGACCGCGAACCTTAACCTGCAGGTCGGGTCAGTGAGCAGCACAGTAGACGTTTCCGCGGCTGCGGCTGTCATCGACACCACCACGGCGCAGGTGCAGAGCACCTTTGAGACGAGACAGGCGCAGGACCTTCCGACGTCCAGTATCGGTCTGGGCGTGATTAACCTTTCGCTCCTGAGCGCCGGCGTAGCCAGCAACGGTGGGCTCGGCTCGGGCATCGGGCCGTCGGTCGGGGGGCAGCGACCGCACGAGAACAATTTCACGGTCGAAGGAATCGATAATAACAACAAGTCCGTCACCGGTCCTCTGATCTACATCCCGAACGATGCGGTTCAGAGCTTCACGTTGCTGCAGAATCAGTTCAGCCCCGAGTACGGCCATTCGGCCGGCGGGCAATTCAATACTGTGGTCCGCAGCGGAACGAACGAGCTGCACGGCTCTGTTTACGAATATCTGCAGAACCGGAACCTGAACGCGGTTGACCAGGCGCTGGCAAACCAGCAGATCTACAGCAATCCGCGTTACGACCAGAGCCGCCTGGGAGCGACGATCGGCGGCCCGATTCTCAAGAACAAGCTGTTTTACTTCGGCAATTTCGAATACAACCCGGTAGGGGCTTCGGCCACTCCGGCGGCAGCCACGTTGACGCCGACAGCGGCGGGCTATTCGATACTGGCCGGGCTGCCCGGTATCTCAAAGACAAACCTCGGCGTGCTGCAGCAATACGCGCCGCCCGCGCCCGTAAACAACCGGGGGACCATTCAGGTTGGCGCCGCGCAGATTCCCGTAGGTGTTTTGCCGCTGGCTTCGCCGAATTTCCTGAATAGCTACTACTTAGTGACTGCGGTGGATTACAACATGTCCGACAAGGATCAGTTTCGCGGACGCTTTATCTATAACAAGCAAAATGGCCTGAATCCGAACGCACTGGCCGCTCTGCCCGCTTTCTATGTCACCAGCCCGTCTACTTTTTACCTTGGGACTCTAACGGAGTATCACAACTTCACGCCGTCGCTCACGAACGAGTTTCGACTGGGTTATAACCGGTACAACAACACGACTCCCGCGGGGAATTTCCAGTTCCCGGGCCTCGATCAGTTTCCCAACATCATCATCGATAATTTGAGTCTGGACGTCGGACCGTACGACAACGCGCCGCAGTTCACGATTCAGAACACCTACTCGGCGGTCGACAACGTCAACTGGGTGAAGGGCAACCATACATTGACCTTCGGCGAGGAAGCCCGGAAATACATAGCCCCGCAACAGTTCACCCAGCGCGCGCGCGGCGCCTACGAGTACAGTTCGCTCGCGCTCTACCTGCAGGATGTGACGCCGGACCAACTGGCCGAGCGCACCCTGGGAGCGCCAACGTACTATGGCGACCAGACAGCGTTTTACAGCTACGTGAACGACGTCTGGCGCATTCGCCCGAACCTGACCTTGAATCTCGGTCTGCGGCACGAGTTTACAAGCGTTCCGTTCTCCGAGCGTCTCCAGAACCTGAATGCAATCTCGTCCGTTCCCGGGCTGATCTCGTTCAACTCCCCGCAGCCGCAGTATACGAATTTCGCGCCGCGGATCGGTGTCGCCTATTCGCCCGGCACCAGCGGCAGGACCTCGATTCGCGCAGGGTTTGGGATGGCGTACGACGTTCTGTTCGATAACATCGGAATCCTCGAATTGCCGCCGCAGTTCAGCACTACGATCGATTCGGTGGGGACCGTGAGCAATTACCTCGCGAACGGCGGGATCAAGCCGAACGCTCCGGTTGGTCCGGCGCTGACGCAGGCCCAGGCCCGCGCGGCGACGTCCGCCTTCATACCGAACCAGGAGGTACCTTACGCCATCACCTGGAACTTCGGGGTTCAGCA
>JAOAPQ010000167.1 GCA_025462965.1 Bryobacterales bacterium | reverse complement strand
TCCAGAACTCTAATGGTTCAGCAGGAAACAGCTCGCAAACAGGAACTGGGCACGAATCAAAGCTTGGAGGCTTTCCTGGCCGATCTTGATTTGCGGGTCACAATCAGCTACGCCGGCGAACATGACTCGCCCCGCATTGCTCAACTGACGCAGAGAACGAATCAGTTCAATTTGTCGCTTAGGCGGCGCACGGTGGAAGAAGTACGCCGCCTCCAGGATCGTGCAACTGTACTTACGTTGAGCGCCCGGGACCGCTTTGGAGATTATGGCCTCGTAGGCGCGTGTGTGCTCTGTCTGAGTGACGAAACGAACACGCTCGAAATAGAAACGCTGGTAATAAGCTGTCGAGCCCTTGGCCGCGGTGTCGAGGATAGCCTCCTCTATTCGATTGGGAGAATCGCTTCGGCTCACCGGGCAGAATTGCTGGCTGCGCCTTTCACCGAAGGGCCTCGCAACGCGCCGATCAAAGAGTTCCTGATCCGCTCAGGTTTTCATCAGGACGCGTCTGGTTGTTGGACCATTCCGGTATCCCGCGTGCCTGACCCACCGCCGCACGTTCACCTTGAACTTCCGGAACCTTTTCTCGCGCAAGTCGCTTCTATATAAGACGCCGATCAGAGCGCCTGATCCTGTGCACGGGCCACACCGCGATAGAATGACGAACGTGAAAATTACACTTCGAACTTCCATGCTGTATTGCGCGGCGCTTTCAGCCCTGGCCGTCGAGCCGTCCGCCCCCTTTTTTGAGAATGATCAGGTAAAGGTCTTCCGTGCCCTTGAGAAAGCCCACGTGAAAGGGAAATTTCATGAACACAAGCCGAACCGGGTCATGATTTATCTGCAGTCCGGCCGGCAGAAGTTTGAGTATCAGGACGGCAGGCAGCCGAAAGTGTTCGATTGGAAGGCGGGCGAAGTAAAGTGGAGTCCGGCGGAAGGTATGCATTCGCCGGAAGTCATCGGAGATACGTCGTTCAATATCATTGAGGTTGAGTTAAAGAAGCCCGGCACAGGAACGACGATCACCAGCTCGAAGGATCCGGTCAAAATCGACCGCAAGCACTATAAAGTGGAATTCGAGAACGATCAGGTTCGTGTCGTACGTGTGACGGTGGGAGCGCATGAGGCCACTCCGATGCATGAGCACTCACTGAACCGCGTGACCGTATATCTGACCGACCAGGTGAATCGCATCACCAGCTCAGACGGGAAGGTTGACACGGTTCGGCGCAAGGCAGGCGATGCCGCCTGGGCAACACCCGTCACGCACAAAGAAGAAAACCTTGACGACAAGCCATTCGAGGTAATAATGGTTGAAGTCAAGAGTTAACCACGGCATCTGGCCGGGCAGCGGCGCGCAGTACGCGATAAACTGGAGGACTGCGCCCGCTATTTCAATCCATGATGACCAAGTCTTTCGGAATCCCCTGTTCGCTCATCCTTGCCGCTGCCTCGCTATGGGCCGATGACGCCGCGCTGCTCAAGAAAGCACGTGCCAGTTTCAAGCCAATTCCCGGCGAGGCTTTTCAACTCAAAGCCAACCAGTCCAACCCCGAAAAGATCGCGCTGGGAAAAATGTTATTTTTCGATCCACGCCTTTCTTCGAGCGGCCTGATCAGTTGCAACAGCTGCCACAATCTCGGTACGGGCGGAGTGGATGGTCTTGAGACGTCAGTTGGGCACGGCTGGCAAAAAGGGCCCCGCAACAGCCCGACGGTTTTGAACGCCGTATTCAACATCGCGCAGTTCTGGGACGGCCGCGCGAAGGACCTTCAGGAACAGGCCATGGGGCCCGTGCAGGCGGCAGTCGAAATGCACAGCACGCCTGAGCGCACGGTTGCTACTCTCCGCAGCATTCCAGAGTACGTGGAGCGCTTCAAACGGGCGTTCGCTGGCGAAAATGATCCGGTGACTTTCAGAAACATGGCCGCTGCCATCGAGGTATTCGAGGCGACCCTGACCACTCCCAACTCCCGGCTTGATCAATTCCTGAAAGGAAAGATGGACGCCCTGAACGCCAAAGAAAAAACCGGACTCGACCTGTTCCTTTCGAAAGGCTGCGCCCCGTGCCACAGCGGCGTGAATCTGGGCGGTACGGGCTATTTTCCGTTTGGAGTCGTCGAAAAACCGGGCGCGGATGTGCTGCCCCCAAATGACAAGGGCCGGTTCGCCGTTACGAAGACCGCAAGCGACGAGTACCGCTTCAAATCGCCATCGCTCCGAAACATAGCTTTAACGGCGCCCTACTTTCATTCCGGCAAGGTATGGGACCTTCACCAGGCCGTCGCTATCATGGGAACGGCGCAAGTCGGGGCGAAGCTTGACGATGCGGAGATCGATCAGATCGTCGCGTTTCTGGAATCTCTCACCGGCGACCAACCGAAAATCGAATTCCCGATTCTTCCGAATAGGACAGCGAGCACTCCGCTGCCCGACACACGTGTAATGCCAGCGTCGGCTCGTCCGGAGTAACTGCTGGCGTCGGCGCTAGAATCAACGCGATCCCCGAGAAGGATACGCATACACCACCTCATGTAGGAATGACTAATAATAACGAGGTGACTGCCGCGGCGTTAACCGGTCTGAAGCTTCCTTTCCGTTTCGACCCGGCGCTTCTAAAACACGATCTCGCTCTTATAAGTTCCGATGAATGGTCGCCGCACTACAACGAGCGCGAGTTCGGCGGTCAGTGGCAAGGAGTCGCCCTTCGCTCCGCAGCGGGTTCTCACCGCGACATCCTGGCCGGCAACGCGGGCCGATCGGATTTCACCAATACTCTTCTGCTCGAGCGCTGCACGTATTTCCGCGAAGTACTCTCAGCGTTCCAATGCCCTCTCAAATCGGTGCGGCTTCTCAGTCTCGCGCCGGGGTCCTTTATTCGGGAGCACTCGGATCGCGCTCTCGGCTATGAAGACGGTGAGATTCGCATTCACATTCCGATCCAGACTAACACGGGCGTCGAGTTCTATGTCTGCGGAGAGCGGCTGCTGCTTGAGGAAGGCGAGTGCTACTACGTCAACGTCAATCTTCCGCACCGAGTGAACAATCGCGGCTTATCCTCGCGGATTCATCTGGTAATCGATGCGGAAGTAAACGATTGGGTGGATCACATCTTTCGCGAAAAAGGCCGTCCCATCAAGCGCTCGGCCCTGCCTCCCGGTAATCTGGAAGAGTTCCGTAACCTCGTCTTTCGCGAGGAGTCCTTGCGGGAAATGCTGCGCGGGATTTCCGATCGCGGCCAATTCATCGAGCGAACCATCGTCCTTGGCCGCGAACGCGGCTTCAATTTCCACGAGAGCGACATCGACGCCGGCTTCCGAAGCCGCCCGACCGTTCTTTCGCATGCTCCCGCCGGTTGGACACCGGTAAAGGTCGGCCTCCTGGAAGCCGAATGGGTTTTCACCGGCGGCCGCCGTTTTACGGAGCCGTTTTTTGAAGATACGGTGCGCGCATTCCTGCGTCATCCCTTCGCGGCTCTTTTCCGCGTTGCGG
>JAOAPQ010000155.1 GCA_025462965.1 Bryobacterales bacterium | reverse complement strand
CCCATGCGGAGGGTGAGATTTTCGAGCAGGTCGGGAGTGAAATCAACATCCGCTTCGGCAGCGCCGAAGACTTCCTGCAAGCCGAGATTGGGCTGGGCAACTCCGGCATGCGCGCCATCGCCGAAGTACGCCGGCAGCCCTTCGCTGATGAGCGTGCCCCCGTTGCGAACGTAGTCGCGAAGCTTTGACGCGGTCTTCTGCGTGAGCATCACGGGGTAAGGCAGGTAGATGGTGCGATACTCCTCGATGTTATCGATGTGCACCCAATCGGGCTGGATATTGGAATCGAAGAAGGCCTGGTAGGCGCCGCGGGCGGACGCCGCGTAGTAGCCGGTGTTACCTTGTTGCGCGAAATTGAAGCGCTCCGATTCCGGCGCGAATACGATAGCGATGTCGCCCTTCACCGGACGCGAACGCCAGAGGTCCGGGTTGGCGTTGGTCCATTTGGCCAGCTTGCCGGCCATTTCGGAGCGCGGGGTGGCGGAACCATCCATGGCGAACGGTCCGAACGCGCCGAAAAGCGGACCATCGAGCAGGGGCCGGTAGCGCAGGTAGAGAACTCCGGTTGCGCCCGCGCTGAACGAAACCATGTTCCAGACACGCAGGTCTTTTTCATCCGGCTTGCGCGCGTCTTCCAGAGAACGGTTCAGCACTTCCGAAGCGAGCCAGAGCGGGCCGCCCTGCATTTCAGAATGCCAGAACGGCTTGCCACGGGACGCGCCGCGAATGAGATCGATTGCGTGATACTGCTTCCAAGGCTCGTTACCTTTTCGCGCGTGTACCCAGGTAAGCCCGTAGGAATCGACTTCCGCGGCGGCTCTCCAATCGTTAGCAGAAGCGGTTGGCAGCGATTCTATGGCATAGGCCAGGCCGTGCATCGTGATCTTGTTCTTCTGGTCGACGGAGCGGATGACCTCTTTGCGCCACCGGAGCAGTTCGTGTGCGCGGTCTTCGCGGAATTCGACCCAATCGAGCCAATCGGGATACGGGCCTCCGGTGCGCGAGGGTTCGACATCTTTCCAATCGGCGAAGCTGTAGCGGCGCCAAGCCTTTCCGAGAGCCTCGACACTGCCGTATTTTTTCTGGAGCCACTTACGAAACTCGGCAACGGAGGACGGGCAATAACAGTACATGCGGCCGACGCCCGTGCCGTGATATTCGTTCGGGATGTGGGCGCTTGACGCCGCCTGGAAGTAGGCGCCGGCCCCGCCGCTGGTATTGCCTTCATTCCAGATATCGTAGCCGTACATGGCGGGATGATCTTTGTAGCGGGTAGCGAGCGCTTTCAGAAACGACTCGGCGCGGGCGCGCACTTCGGGATTATCGAGACACAGGCCCGGGAATCCGCCGGTGGCGCTGGAGCCTGAATATTCGGGGACGCCCTTGTACCCGTCCTGGGCTTCGAAACGCGCCTGGGGATACATGCGGAATGCCCACTCGGGCGCGGCCGTGACCATTTCGGCAAGGACGGCCTTGATGCCATTTTGACCCTCGAGGTCCATCATGCGGTCATAATCGCGCCAGTCGTACTTGCCGGGCGCGACCTCGACAGCGGACCACATGACCCAATGACGGAACATGTTCATTCCGGCCTGCGCGGCGGTCTTATGATCGCGATCCCAATCCGCCTCTGGAGGATTCGACTTCCGGAAGTAAACCGCGCCATAGGGGAAGACGGGGGCATCCGCGCAGAGGCACAGTTGAGTGCAAGAGAGAACAGCGAGCGTGAGACGCTTCAAGAGGAGCATTCGATTTCCTTAAACCACAGAAGCTTTTCTGAGGCAGATGGTATATTGGTCTGACCACTATGTCAAGCGGTGCGTGAATTCTGGCAGTCAGCCAAGTATCTTGAGAGACTGAGAGTCATCGATGCCCAGCACAACAGCACGAGCAGTTACTCCGATTCCGCGCACAACGCTGACCGAATCCGCTTTCGAGCAGCTGATTTCATATGTCGTGAAGGGTTCGTGGAAGCCGGGCGACAGGATTCCGCCCGAGCGTGAGCTGTGCCAGCAGCTGGGCATCGCGCGGACGTCGCTGCGGGAAGCGCTGAAGGCGATGGAACTGGTGGGCATGCTGGACAGCCGGGTTGGGGATGGCACGTTTGTTTGCGCGCGATCGGAATTCCTGTCGCGTCCGCTGTTGTGGGCATTCACGGGAACGGATCACGCGGAATTGCGCGACATCATGGAAGCGCGCATGCTTTTGGAACAGGATCTGGCGGGCCTTGCGGCGGAACGGGCGACCCCTGGAGAGGTCGACAAGATTGGCGACGCCGTGCGGATGATGCGCGCGAGCATCGATTCGGGCGTTTCGATTCTGGATGCGGACATGGCGTTCCACCTGGCCGTCGCGGAAGGCGCTCACAACGAAGTGCTGCGCAACGCCGTGCAACTGCTGCGGAACCTGATGCGGCAATGGATTTACCTGAAGCTGCTGATTCCAGACGTTCCCGCGCAAGTGTTGCGGCGGCATGAAGCGATCTACGGCGCCATCCGGCGGCGCGATTCCGAAGCTGCGCGCAAGGCGATGTGGAAGCATCTGAATGAAACGGCGATGCTGGTAACCCAAATGGTGGAGCAGAATAGCGGGTCGAAGAAAAAGCCGCGCCGCTCTAAAGAGTAATCCTATGGACACAACCCGAAGAGAGTTCGTCAGCCAGGCCGCAATGGCGGCGGCAGTCGCCACTTTGCCCAGCGCGGCCCGGGCTCAGACGGCGGAGTGGTATGACCGGCCGATGCGCTGGGCGCAAGTTGCTTTTGTAGAAGACGACCCGGGAAATTACAGCCCTCAGTTCTGGTTCGACTATTTCAAACGCACGCACTGCGATGCGGCCTGTTTAAGCGCCGGTGGATGCATTGCGTTCTATCCGACGAAAATTCCGCTTCACTATCGCAGCAAGTTCCTGGGCGATTCGGACCCGTTCGGGGAGATGGTGGCGGGGTGCCGGAAGCTCGGGATGAATGTCATCGCGAGGACCGATCCGCATGCGGTTCATCAGGACGTGTATGATTCTCATCCGGACTGGATCGCGGTAGACGCACAGGGCAATAAGCGCCGCCACTGGGCGATGCCGGAACTTTGGGTTACGTGCGCGCTGGGTCCTTACAACTTCGATTTCATGACGGCGGTGACGCGGGAGATCGTCACCAAGTATAAGGTGGACGGGATCTTCAGCAACCGGTGGTCTGGCTCGGGCATGTGTTATTGCGAGCATTGCCAGAAGAACTTCCGCGATTTCTCAGGGCTGGAGCTTCCCCGCACGCCTACACCGCGCGATCCGGCGCGAAAGCAGTACATCGTGTGGCACCAGAAGCGGCTGTTCGATTTATGGAAGGTGTGGGACGCGGAGATCAAAGCCATCAACCCGCACGCGGGCTATATCGCGAATGCCGGCGGCGGCGCGCTGAGCGAACTCGATATGAAAATGATCGGGGAACTGGCTCCGACGCTATTCGCGGACCGGCAGGCGAGGCGCGGCTTGATGCCGCCGTGGGAGAACGGGAAGAACGGGAAAGAGTACCGCTCCACCATGGGGCGCAAGGCAGTGGGCGGCATCTTCAGCGTGGGGTTGGAGGAGCCGTACCGCTGGAAGGATTCGGTGCAAAGCGGCGACGAGATTCGCTTGTGGGTGGCGGATGGCATCGCGCAAGGTCTGCGGCCGTGGTTCACCAAGTTCAACGCAAAACCAATCGATAAGCGCTGGCTGCCGGTAGTGGAAGAGCTGTATTCGTGGCACTACAAGAACGAGAAGTATTTGCGGAATGAGAAGTCGCTCGCGCGAGTGGCGATGGTCTACTCGCAACAGACCGCGCACTATTACGGCGGTGAGCATGCCCGGGCGAAGGTGGAAGATCCGGCGCTGGGCTTCTATCAGGCGTTGGTGGAGGCGCGGATTCCGTTCGAAATGGTGCATGACGGATTGCTCGACGCGGCTCATGTGGACCAGTACCGGACGCTGATTCTGCCCAATATTGCGGCGCTTTCGACCGCCCAATGCGAACAGCTTCGCGCTTTCGTGAAGCGTGGAGGGAGTCTGGTTGCCACGTATGAAACGTCCCTCTACGACGAATGGGGCGCGCCCCGGGCCGATTTCGGTCTTTCCGATCTGTTTGGCGTTTCCGCGGCCGGCGGTGTGGAAGGCCCGATGCAAAATTCGTACCTGAACCTGGAGAAAGACCCTGGCACCGGCGAGTTTCATCCATTGCTGCGCGGCTTCGAGGATGCACCGCGAATCATCAATGGAGCGAACCGGGTAAAGGTGAAATCTACGGGGAAGGCGGGCTACTCGCCGCTCACGCTTGTGCCCTCGTATCCCGACCTGCCGATGGAAGAGGTTTACGCGCGTGTGCCGCGGACCGATATTCCCGGAGTGTATGCGCGCCAAACGGGCGGCGGCCGGGTGGTTTACTTCCCGTGTGACATCGATCGCACGTTCTGGGAAGTGCTGGACGTGGATCATGCCAAGCTGCTGAAGAACGCTGTACTGTGGGCGTCGAATGAGGAACAGCCTTTGCAGGTGAGTGGACCCGGCGTTCTGGATGTGTCGGTATGGATGCAGAAGAGTTCCATGACGATACACCTCGTCAATTTAACGAATCCCATGATGATGAAGGGACCGGTTCGCGAGATTATCCCGGCGCCTGCGCAGAAGGTCCGGGTGCGGATGCCGGAAGGGAGACGGGTGACGGGCGCTAAGTTACTGGTTGCGGGCGGGGGCGCGGCCGGGCGGCCGATGGGGAATGTGATGGAGTTTTCGATTCCCGGCATTGGGCTTCATGAAGTGATTGCTATCGACTTCGCGTAAGGTAAGCGGACTTGATGCAGCCTCCTTCCGGGCTTCAGATAAGCGTGCATGAATCAATACTCAGTGCTTCGCGGGCGTGTTGTATCTCTATTTCCAACTCGCTTTGGCCTCTATCGATCAGAGGCTCAAGAATGATCGGGATCTCGGTTGGTATATACCGGGCAACGGATTGAAATGCCGAGGCTGCGTTGCGCGAAATAGGATCATGGCGGCTCGCCGTATTGACCTCACTGATGTGAACTTCGGCCAGCCGTTCGCCAAATGATTGCAGCAATAGGGCCGATTCGATCATCGTCGGATCGATTTGTCTCGCATGGCCGATATCGAAGCAGAATCTCGCGTCAGGAAGCAGATCAAAGAGGCGACGCAGTTCGCGCACGTTTCTTCCGACCGGCTTCCGCTTATCCATGTTCTCGATCAAGAGCCTTGCGCCAAGCTGACGCCATGACGCAGGCGTGAAGATAACGTCCGGGTGAACAACAACGGGGTATGCGCTAAGTTCACGACGACTCAGGAGGTTGAGGACCCGGCTCTCTGATTGTTGATCGAAACGACTTGGCGCATGTATCGAGACGAACTTGAAGCCGGCGAGATCCAGAAGGGGTATTGCAGAAATCAAGGGCTCAAGTTCTTCCAGCCGGAGTGCTGAAAGCTCCACGATTCCCACACGATGTTCCCGCAGTACAGCAAGTGCCCGGCGGAAGTCTCCGCGCGCCAAAGCTCCCGTGGAAAAGCCAATGGGGCGCATCAAAATACCCCGTACTCCGTGGTTAAGCTCTTGAGTCTTTCGTCATCTTTTAGGAAGAGCTCGATCAGACCAGTGTGGAATGGGCGGCTGATTTCTCGCACTTCGTTCCAAGCGATCGAATTCCTCAAGTCTTCGTGAGTGTGAGCTCGTTCAAGCTCCGACCTCTTTTCTTGATCGTCGAGGATACTGAGAAAACGATCGTAGGAATCAAAGATGGAAAGTGCAGTTGAATCCCTGATATCGAGTTCCAAACAGGCTTTCGCGACCACATCGAGCGGCGGACGCGCAAGCTGACCTTCCAAGTACGTCGTTAAGAGAGTTATGTCCCGAGAGCTTGATCGTAGGGCTTCTCGTGCCGGATCCGCAGCGCTGTCCAAGTGGCAAAAAAAACAATGCAGCAGACCGGCAGCGAACACGAGCTTGCGGGACATGCGCAGCTTCGCGTTTCTTAACGCCCATTTCTTGTCGTTATCCGCCCTCTGCTTATATACAAAGTCGACGGTAATCGTACGCCAGTAACGCGTAAGGTCGTTAATCAGGAATCGAGGCACGCGGACGTCTCCACTGCCATAAAGAAGTCCCCTATCATCGCCAAGGTAGCGACGCAGCACTTGTCGTCGCACTCGATCATACGCCTCGCGATTCGCGATCGGCAGCGATTCTAGAAGAAGGAGCACTCGGCGAGTGGTGTTGGAGTTCAAATCGTCCTCTCCCCCTATGTTGTGCACCAGATCGTGACTTCCAACCATCTTCCCGAACACGCCAGTTGTTCCGGGGTCTATGTACTTGCGGGAGGCGAGTTCGCGTTCTACATCGCGTTCTTGCGCCTTATGCTCCGGAACCGCCGACCCGTCCACAAGGAGAATCCAATCCAAATCGCTGCTGGACGTCACCTCAGATCTTGCTACTGATCCGAAGACTACTACGCTTGTGTCAGGTGAACTCCTTTCCCGAAAGAGAGCCTCAAGGTCGGTGCGACGAATGGCTGTGTCGGTTTGCGCTTTGCGAATAGCGGGCCAGTCAGTGTTGAGACGGCTTCGAAGAAGGTCAATATGCGACGACAAAGAATGTTCCTGCATTAGGCGCTCATCCATCGTACGATGGCGCGTACATCGGACGCCTATCTTCTTGATCCTGCGCGCCTCATCCACGCAACTGGAGACGTAGCACGCTGCCTTCGCGAATGACGAGCGGCGTCGCGAATCGGAACCGGGGGTGCTCGGAATGCTCAATTTCGTGCGGCACCGGAGCTTGGTCCAACCACGCGGAAGATCGGCCGCCGGCGACTTCGATCTCGCACGAGCGGCAGGGCAGGGATCCGTGGAGAACCTTCGGTTCAAAGTATGAGCCAATGGAAAATGTTCCCCATCCGGTCGCGAAATCCGCTCAAAGGTTGAAGATTTCCCAGTCGCGAAGCTGGCCGCGACCGCCCAGGCTAATGCTCCCGTGTCGCGATGCCGCCGAGCGAAAGCGATCATAGCCAGATGGCGGCCTGCAAAAGCGCGGGGGTAACTGGGAGCAGGGGCTTGCTGAAGCAGCGACCGATGGGGCTGTTGAAATGCCCAGTTGCGACGCACCGACGACCGAGGCGGCGCGACGGAGAAACTCATGGCTCTTACTCTAAGCGATCCGATCCGGTTGCTCCTTCGGTGAAATGCCTTCCGGGTTATTGACCTGCGCTCCGTGCGGGGCGGGAACAGGGCCGTTCAGGAGCGGGTCGCCGGTGCGGCGCATCCAACGGTCCAGCCGGTCGCGCATCTCAGCGAGCACCGTTCGAGAGGCGGGGTCGCCGGCAAGATTGTGCTGCTCGGTGGGATCGAAGATCAGATCGTATAGACTCTCGTCCGGAAGGATCATGTTCTTCCATCCGTACTCGAGCCAGAGGCTCTTGCTGAGTCCGTCATCGCAATTGGGCAGTACGGGCGTATGCTTATCGCCGTAGCGGCGGATATATTTCCAGCGCCCAGTGCGCACGGCGCGCTTCGGCTCGTAGGCGGCGTGGTAGGTGACCTCGGCGAACACCTCGTCATTGATCTCCCTGGCTTCCCCGCGAATGACGGGCAGAAAGGACTTTCCTTCGAGCCAACCCGGATGGGGAATCCCAACGAGATCGCAAAGTGTCGGGAAGACGTCGAGGTGCGAGATCAAGGCATCGCAAACCTTGCCGCCGGAGAATCCGCCGGGTCCCCGCATGATGAGCGAGACGCCCCATCCGGAATCCTCCAGGTTGCATTTCATCAGCGGAAACGCGACGCCGTGGTCGGTGGTACTGATGACGAGCGTATTACCGCTGAGGCCGTTGCGATCCAGGGCGTCGAGAACTTTGCCGACGGCGTTGTCCAGATTGCGCGCGCTGGCGTGGAAACCAGCCATGTCCAGGCGAGTCTGTGGTGTATCGGGAATGGGAACGGGCGGAAGGGTGTAGCGCGGGTCATCGGCCGGAGTAGGGTGTGCGTACTCACGGTGCGTTTCGAAGAATCCAATGTCGAGGAAGAAGGGCTCGGAATGGGGCCGGTTCAGAAATCCGACGGCGCCGGGTGTCACGTCCGCCGCAGCAGTGGTCTTCGGGTGGAGAATCTCGTCGTAGCCGATGGTCTCGGGCGTGGCGGCGATATGCTGCAA
>JAOAPQ010000149.1 GCA_025462965.1 Bryobacterales bacterium | reverse complement strand
TTTTCATAACTATCCAGGACTAAAATAGCCCAGGAGCCGATCGATTACCAGTAATTTCAATAAATTAGAAATAAGATTGCAACAAACCGATCGTCATCTTCAGGCAAGTAGCCGGAAGGAGACAGGTAACTGTCAACTATGGTGATAAAAGTTGGCGCACAACAACTCACCGCGCCGGCTGGTCATCGGACCGATCCCGCCCGCGCGTCTCCGGTTCCGGGACAGCTGCATGCGGAAGGGGACGGACCAGATAACCTCGCGCAACGTCCTTTGCGCGCTCAACCTCGTAAGTCCGCCGCGCATCGTCCCATCCGAGTTCCCGCCCCATCAGTTCGGCAACGCGCTCGGACATAGCAATTGCCGCGCCGGCATTCAGGAACAGCGCCCGCGTCCGCCGCGCCAGGACGTCCTCCACGGTCCGCGCCATCTCCATCCTTACCGCCCACACCACCTCTGCGGCGATATACGGCAAGTCAGGATGCAGCACTTGCCCGAGCGAGGGGTCCGCGCGCACCAGGTCCTGAATGGCGGGCGCATCCGATCCGTACCACGCCAGCGCCCCGAACTTCTCCGGATGCCGGTGGAACCCATGCACGTGTAGCGTACGAGTGTTGCATGGCTCGTCGGGCAGTTTCGCCAGTGTGGCCGCCTGGTTCACGCAGTCTTCGGCCATGTGCCGGTACGTGGTCCACTTCCCGCCGGTGATGGTCAGCAAGCCCGAACTATCGATATGAATCGTATGGTCGCGTGAAAGCGCCGAAGTGCTGGCCGCACCATCCCCGCGCACCAGCGGACGGATGCCCGCAAAGACGCTGAGGACGTCACTGCGTTTCGGCGCACGATCCAGATACTTCGCGGCGGTGTCCAGTATGAACTCGATCTCCTGCTCCATGGCGACGGGCTCGAGCGCGGCCTTCGCAACCGGCGTATCGGTCGTCCCGACCAGAGTATGGTCGTGCCAGGGAATCGCGAACATTACGCGGCCGTCGCTGGTATGTGGGACCATAATCGCGCTCTCGCCTGTGAGGAATGAGTGATCGAACACGAGATGAATACCCTGGCTGGGCGCGATGATCGCTTTTGCCGCGGGATCGGCCATCTGACGGACGGAATCGCAGAACGGACCCGTTGCATTGATCACAACCCGCGCCCCGATACGAAACTCCTGGTCCGATTCCGCATCGCGCGCAAGCACCGTCTCCACAAAGCCCTCCGGCCCCCGTTCAAAACCGGATACGCGGAAATAATTCAGCAGCGTGGCGCCCTGTTCGGCCGCGGTTTCGGCAAGATTGATCAACAGGCGCGCATCGTCGAATTGCCCGTCGTAGTACATCACGCCGCCGCGCAGCCCCTCCTCTTTGATCGTCGGCAGCCTCTCCAGTGTTTCTTCGCGCGAAAGAATGCGTGAAGCGCCGAAGCCGTACTTTCCTGCCAGCAGGTTGTACAGCTTGAGTCCGATTCCATAAAAGGGCGCTTCCCACCAATCGTAGTTCGGGACCACGAAAGCGAGGTCCGATACCAGATGCGGCGCGTTCTGACGCAGGAAACCGCGTTCCTTAAGCGCTTCCATGACCAGCGAGATGTTTCCCTGCTCGAGGTATCGGACACCGCCGTGGACCAGCTTGGTACTGCGGCTCGAAGTACCTTTCCCGAAATCGCTCTGTTCCAGCAGCAGGACTTCGTAGCCGCGCGATGCTGCGTCCACCGCGACTCCAACGCCTGTCGCTCCGCCGCCCACCACCACCATGTCCCAAGGATCGGTGTGCGCGGCCACGCGGCTCAGCATCTCCGAACGGTTCATTGCGATCAGCTTTCCTGTTCCCAGTGCCCCGCGCGGCCCAGTGCGCGTTTCCACCGCCTGCGCATTTCGGCGACTTCGGCGCCCGATCTTTCCGGTTCGAACTTCCTCGCCACGCTCCATGCTTTCGTAATTTCGGTCTGGCTGGTCCAGAACCCCACCGCCAAACCCGCGAGGTACGCCGCTCCCAGCGCGGTCGTCTCGGTGCCCGCGGGACGGACCACGGGAACGCGCAGCAGATCCGCCTGGAACTGCATCAGCATGTTGTTGTTCGCCGCGCCTCCATCCACGCGCAATTCGGTGAGAGGCACGGACGAGTCTGCCCGCATCGCCTCCAGCAGGTCGGCCACCTGATGCGCGATGCTCTCAAGGCCGGCCCGCGCCAGGTGGCCCGACGTTGTGCCACGCGTGATTCCCACGATGGCTCCGCGCGCGAACGGATCCCAGTGCGGCGCGCCGAGGCCCGCGAACGCTGGTACCAGATAAACGCCGCCGTTATCCTTCACCGTCGCAGCAAGCGCCTCCACTTCCACCGCGGACTTGATAATCCCGAGGCCGTCCCGCAGCCATTGCACCACCGCGCCCCCGATGAACACGCTCCCCTCCAGAGCGTAAGCGGCATTGCCGTTAATACGCGATGCCACCGTGGTGAGCATGCGGTGTTTCGATTCCACTGCGACATTGCCGGTGTTCTGCAACAGGAAGCATCCCGTGCCGTATGTGTTCTTGGTCATGCCCGGCGAAAGACAAGCCTGGCCAAAAAGCGCTGCCTGCTGATCCCCGGCCATGCCTGCAATGGGCAAGCCGGCGAGGGGGCCCACGGTCGCGGCCGCATAGACCTCACTCGACCCGCGTACCTCCGGCAAAAGACTTGCTGGCACCCGGAACAGTCTCAGCAATTCTTCGTCCCAAGTTCCGGTGTGGATGTTGAACAGCAGCGTGCGGGAAGCATTCGTAGCATCGGTAACATGGACCGTGCCGCCCGTCAGGTTCCACACCAGCCAGGTATCCACGGTTCCGAAAGCCAGTTTTCCCTGTTCGGCCCGTTCGCGCGCGCCGCGCACATTATCGAGCAGCCACGCTATTTTACTGGCCGAGAAGTAGGCATCGATGACCAAGCCCGTACGTTGTTGGGCCATGGCCTCGTGCCCTGCCGCAACCAGCTCGGCGCAAAAAGTGGCTGTGCGGCGATCCTGCCACACGATGGCCTTGTGGATAGGCTTGCCGGTTTCGCGGTCCCACACGAGGGTGGTTTCGCGCTGGTTGGTAATGCCGATCGCGGCGATGTCGCGCGCTTGGATGCCCGCCTTCGCCAGCGCTTCCTCAGCCACTTCGAGCTGTGAACGCCAGATCTCTTCGGGATCGTGTTCCACCCACGCCGGCTGCGGATAGTGCTGCGTCAGTTCCCGCTGGGCGAGAGCCACCGTCGCGGCGTTACGATCGAAAACGATGGCGCGGGAACTGGTGGTGCCTTGATCTAGAGCCAGGATATAGGACAAACGCGGTCTCCTTCGCGTCTCCCATATTAGATGACGGCGGACCGCGCACTATGAGCAGACCCCGGCCGGCTCAGTAGAACCAAATCACGTCCGCTGCAAACATGAACTGGCTGTGCCGGGTTCCACTGTCGTACGCCACGTGATTGTAGGCGTGTTCCCATCTCAATTCCGGCCGGAACATAAGGGTAGTTCCGATCCAATGGTTCCACGACAGGCCATGCTCGGAGTACTTAGCCTTGAACCCCGTTCTCTGCCCCTTGATGTCATCGAAGAACTCATTCCGGAAGCTGATGAAATCCTTCTTCCCAATCAGCCGGTTCGTGTAATTCACAATCGCCCACTCCGGCGCAAAGCAGGTGACCTCGTACAACTCATTGCACACCGCGCCGTTTGCGTTGGTCTGAGTCAGCGTGACGCCAATCGGGTTGTTCACATTCGGAACATCACGCTCATACTGATACCAGCCTTCCGTGGCCGTGTGCCATTTTTCATTGAACTTGTGGTAATAGGTGGCGTAATACGCCGTCAGATTGTTGTAAGCGTACTTGCCGCTGTTGATCGAGTTATCGCAAATGTAGATGTTATCGGCGCCTTCGCCCCACGTATATTGGACGCATGCATTGCCTGTCCATTGCGCGTCCGGTTTCCAGGCCGCGGTATCGCACCCGGCGGAAATGCCGCCCTGGACAGTCCAGTGATTGCTGAGCTTGATCGTTGCATTCGCGCCTGTTTGGGTATAACAGTCATACGTGTAAACCAGCGAGTGCGTGTAGGTGTAGTTGTTCGGCGCCAGCTGCGCTTCAATATCGGGCAGTGAAATATAGCGGCCGACCCTTAGATCCATTCCCTGAGCCACGTGCGGAAAGTACAGGTCGATGTAAAACATCACGGGATCGAACCCGTACTGGTTTCCAATGGTGCCGTCGGGTTTCGGGTTATTCAACAGCTGCTGGCTAAAATAGCCCTTCCCGGTAGTAAATCGATAATCCAGCCCATACAATCCGGTAAACCGGAAACCCCAGTCGAAGTGATCCTTTTGCACGGTGTCGGGCTGGCGCTCGATGTAAAACGTCAACTGATCGAGTTGAATCGAATTCGGAATCTGGTTGTAAGCGGCAGGCGCGTTGCCATATTTACCCCGGGAGGTGTCGCTTGAACTGAAGTTGAAGCCCGCATTCGCCCAGCCGTACATGACAATTCTGCTCTTCTTCCACCAATCCCCGTGCTTTCCCGTATAGAGCGCTGTCATCAATGGGTACGATACGGAAAAGGGTTGCCCGATATTCACGGTGCCGCCAATGGGCCAGACGGTGAAGGGGTACGGTGGATCGGATTCGGGAGCCGGATAGCCGCGGAATGGAGGGTCAGGGTCGTTCGAAGGCTTCGGGTGCCAGTCGTCCCAATACGCCTTGCCGAACCTCTTGAAGAAACCGTCGCTCGACGCAGCTGGACTCACATTTGCCGGCGCGGGGGGCGTGCTCCGCTGATCCGGTGTCTCGGAGTCGGCGGTCCTTGGCTCAGGCCCCGGGTGCTTGTCGACGGGCATCTCCGAAGACGCCGTCTGTGCGCAACCGGGCACAACACCCTGCATCAGAAGAAAGACGAGGGAGACAACCGCCAGCAGGGACTTAACAAGCAGACTACACACTTAGCCGCTTGAGTGTATAGTCCCACACATAAAGACTGCGTAAGGATGATATTAATAATACCTAAGGATCCGACCTTTCGCGTCCAGCCAAGTCCGCCGCCACGGAACTAGAATTTCACCAGGACGCCGGCACTGATGGTCGCCTGGCCTTTCCGAAGGTCCGGGAACCAGACGCTGCCGGGTCCGCCGCATTTGGCGTACGCTGTCGCAAGGTCGCTCGTGCCCGCCGAGCCGCCTGCGGCGCAGACGTACTGTGAGGGTGAGCCTGTGTTACCACCCGGAGGTGTAATGCCGCCGCGGCCCGACCAATACGGTACATCCGAATGGCGATACCCGGCCTCCGCCCACCAGGTAATATACTGCCTTGGCATCCACTGGAAGTTGGCAGTGGCATCCCACATATGAGCTTTGTCCCCGGGATTCGCAGTGAAGTAAGGCGAACCGGAAACGGCGTCTGCGCCATTGATTGGGGGAAGCAATGTCAGGTATCGACCGGGGTTGTTCATCCTGCCGCCACCGACTGTGACGGCGTACTTGTCTTTACCCCACCAGATGCGGTTGTAGATCATAAAGCCCAGGAACGACTGCTTCGGTCCGCCCTTGCCCCCGTGGCACGTGACTCCGCCGCCATACTCGCAACCCGCGTCGCCGGTCGCGGAGAACGCCATCTTGGAAATGCCGGAAGACTCCGGATGGTTGTAATATCTGACCTCGATGCTGTCGTCCGTGTGCAGTCGCACGCGGTTTGGATTACCCAAAGTGTCCGTCCCATTTCCGTAGTTGTTCGAGACCAGCGACAGCCATTCCGTTGGACGGTATAAGATCTGGCCCCCGAAACCGTGATGGCCGTTGAACCTGTTATAGGACTGCCATCCGTTGATGATCCATGGTTCAATCTTGAGCTTCTTCGTAGGAAACCACTGGATTCGAACTCCATTGAAGAACCATGGTGTGTTCGAAGAAACAAATGACGGCTGGTACGTCCAGTTATCAAAGTTGTAATAACTGAAGAGACCAATGTACGACACGAAAATTCCCGCGTCGATATTTAACCCATGGTTCACGTCGAAGTGGTACCCGCCATACGCCTCCGAAACGTATCTGTAAGAGGTGCGGACATCCCATTGCCCGACCCCGGCGCTGGCGTCATTGCGCGGTGTCGTTGCCGCAAACATTCCATTCATGAGCAGGATTCTGCCCCGAACGTTTTGCCAGTGGAAATCACCGCCGATGCTAGCCTGCTCTATCTGGACTTCACCGGATCGAAACTGTTCGGTCGACCCGCCCATGCTATGGTCTCGCGGTTGATTGAAATCCGTTATGAAGTGGGTGTCAAATCTGACTTCCGGGGTGAAGAATTTCGTATCGAGCACACTGTCTTTAGTGCGGGGGTTGCCGTTGAGCCAGGTAAAGTCGCCCCAGGCAAACGGGGCCTCGGGGTCCGCCGGCCTCACCGAGAGAGCGTCCGGAAATACCGGTGCCCCAGGCGCTGTCGCGGGCTGAGGAGCAGGTGCCGGCGGCGCGTTCGGCGTCATCGGATGCGGGGC
>JAOAPQ010000136.1 GCA_025462965.1 Bryobacterales bacterium | reverse complement strand
ATTTCTGCAAAACGAGTGGCCGGGCCTGCAGGATCGCTGGACCACTTACTGCTCCGGGTTCAACGACGATTCCGTAAACAACCTGATCTCCTACACCTCGCTGAACGGTCAGCATTTCACGCAGCCTCTCTGGCAGCTGCTGCTTCACATCGTAAACCACGCGACGCACCACCGAGGCCAGGCCTCCGGCTTCCTGCGCGCGCTGGGAAAGGCGCCGCAACCGCTCGATCTGGTCGCGTATTACCGGCAACTCGGCCCGTGGAAATCGTGAAACAGTGGTACGGACGCCGGATGGGTGCGTGGGAAAACCGCCTGGCGTTCCGCTCTACCAACCGCGTCGTCCGCCCGTTCGACTGGGGCGTGGAATGGACCGCGAACTGGCCCAATGCCAAACGCCTCCCGCGGAATGGACAGGACCCGGAAGCCTACATCGCCGAATTGAACCGCGATGCCATCGCGAACAGCGCTGAATTCTTCGGTTACACGCCGCCCGTCGACTTCCGCGTCTCTGACAACATGCTGCGCTTTACCTCCGCGGTGGACACGCCATACCCCGAAAACAACATCGTCCACGCGCGCATTTTCCCGGCCAAAGGTAAGAAGGCCGTCGTCGTGCTGCCGCACTGGAACGCCAGCGTGAGCCAGCACAACGGTCTGTGCGCGGGCATCGCGAAGCTCGGCATCACGGCGCTACGCCTCAGTCTTCCCTATCACGATCACCGCATGCCGCCCGAGCTCGAGCGGGCCGATTACGCCATGTCCTCCAACATCGCGCGGTCGATCGACGCCACTCGCCAGGCTGTGATTGACGTGCGCTCCTGCTTCGATTGGCTCCAGCAGCAGGGATACGAAAGCCTGGGCATTGTCGGCACCAGCATCGGCTCCTGCTACGCGTTCCTGGCCAGCGCCCACGATGAGCGCATCGCCGTCAATGTCTTCAATCACTGCTCCACGTATGTAGCCGATGTCGTGTGGACGGGTCTCTCGACCCTGCACATCCGCAAGGGCCTGCAGGACGAGATCAGTCTCGAGCGATTGCGCGAAGCGTGGTCCGCCATCAGCCCGGTCCATTATATGGACAAGTTCGCCGCGCAAACCAAGAAGTCGCTCTTCATTTACGCGACTTACGACACCACGTTTCCGGTTCACCTTTCACATGACACGCTGGACCACCTCCGCAACCACAACATCGACGCGAAAATCGTCGCCATGCCCTGCGGCCACTACACCATCGGCGAAGCGCCTTTCAAGTTTATCGATGGCTATCACATCTGTTCCTTCCTAAAACGATGGCTCTGACCACGCACCGCTATACCGCCAACCTCTCCTGGCACGGAACCACGGCTTCCGGCTATGAGAACTACGATCGCACCCACTCCGTCGGTCCGCTTCAACTGAGTTCCGACCCGGCGTTCCGCGGCAACCCGGCGCTCCTCAACCCTGAGCAACTCCTGGTCATGGCCGCGTGTTCGTGCCAATTGCTCTCGTTCCTGGCGGTGGCTGCTCGGGCCCGTCTCGACGTTATCTCATACGAAGACAATGCCGAAGCCGAGATGCCCGAAGAAGACAAACCCGTGCGCATCACCCGCATTGTCCTGAAGCCCAGTATCACCATCCGCTCCAACGTCACCGAAGACCGGGTCCGCCACCTGGTGGAAGTCGCCCATCGCGAATGCTATATCGCAAATAGTCTGAAAACCGACGTCCTCGTGGAACCCATTATTCATCTCGTCTGATTTATCGGGCTGTCACACATCCCGCACGCAGCGGAAGGTGATATTCTCCGTCGCGCTATCGGGCGTGTTCGACGTCCGCGCCGCCACACGATACCGGTTGCAATAGGACTGGTGACACAGGAACGAGCCGCCTTTCATCACCTTGCCGGTTCCGCGTGGCGGCCCGACCGGATTCGCACGCGTGCCGATCACGTGATAAACTTTGTCGAACCAATCGCTGCACCATTCCCATGCGTTCCCGGTGATGCTATATAAGCCGTATGCATTAGGGGGAAACGCATCCACCGGCCCAACGGCCGAGAAGCCGTCCTCGGCCGTATCGCGACCCGGAAACTCGCCTTGCCAGATGTTGCAGAGATGCCGGCCCTCTGGCGTCAGTTCGTCGCCCCATGGAAACGCCTTCTGTTCAAGGCCGCCGCGCGCCGCGTATTCCCACTCGGCTTCCGTCGGAAGGCGCTTGCCCGCCCAACGGCAATAGGCGACCGCATCGTTCCAGGAAACATGCAGCACGGGATGATGGGCCGGCGTTTCGGGTTGCCGCCAGTTCACTCCATTCACCCTGCACCACCACTCGACTCCCGGGACACGTTCCACGATCTCTTCCGGCGCGACGTGGGTATGAAACATAAACGACCAGCCGAAACGCTCGGCCTCGGTCACGTAACCGGTCGCATCCACAAACGCCCGGAAGCGCTCGTTTGTCACCGGAGAGACATCGATGTAGAACGGGTCCAGCGTCACCGTCCGGACGGGACCTTCACCATCCTGCGGGATCGCCTCGCTCGATTCCGTGCCCATCAGGAACTTGCCGCCGTCCAGCCGGACCATCCCGTCTGTCGATCCCGTGGTGGCCCGCTCCCGCTCGGCCGAGAGCTCCCGTGACATGTTCAGAACCGCCGCGCGCTGAATGCTGGGGACGCAGCAGGGATTCGGATTACCCATGTATGGTCGCCTTCGCCTTCAGCTCATCGACGAATTGATCGAGCGCCTTCTGCCGCTTCTCTTTCAACATCATGCCTTCAATGTGCCCGCGAACATCCATCAATCCCGGAATGCCCGCCGCCTTGCGCTCCATCACTTGCGCAATATGAAATCCAAACATTGTCCGGAAGATTTCACTGGTCGCGCCGGTTTCCAGCTTGAACACGACCTCATCGAACTCGGGGACCATCTGCCCCGGCGGAAACCAGCCCAGATCGCCTCCGTTGCCGGTGCAATCGGAAACGCGGTCAGCCACTTCGCCGAAGACCGCGCCTCTCTTTAACTCTTCTTCCGCCGCGCGGATCGATTCGAGGGCTTTCTCTTCGGTTGTGTTCTCATCGACATTCTTGACGATGTGCGCGGCGTGGATTAGTTCGGGAACCCAGAAGTTCTCTTTGTTCTTGCGGTAAAACTCGCCGACATCCTTGTATTTCGGCGGCGGAATTTTTGCGGTGACTGTGTCTACCAGCGCTTCGAGAGTCGCTGCGTGCCGCGCCGCTTCCTGCCGCAGCAGCACACGCTCGATCACGTTCTCGCGAGACCATTCCCGCAACTGCATCTCCAGCGCGATCGGATCGCCGCCCCGCATCATCTCCATGTACCGGGGGCGCAGTGAGCGCGCTTCTTCCCGGATTTCCGCGTCGTCCACGGCCTCGCCGTTCACCACAAGTGCCATCAAACTCGGTTGTAACATGAAGTGTTCAATGCCCACACGACGCGAACTGTTGCGCTCGCTGGCAGCCTGCGCGCCAAGCGCGTTTACCGCCGCTTGCGTAAAACGCCGCGCTCGGGTGGCTACCCCCTCGGCGATCGCCGCCCGCCGCTCCTTCGCGCCCGTGATCGTCTCTCCGGATCGCATCATCCGCACAGTTGTCGGTTTGCGTCCGTTCCGTCCATCCGGCTTCGTCGTGAAGGCGGAGACGGTCGGCGAGAAAGTCGTCGTTCACAACTATGGCCACGGAGGCGGAGGCATGACGCTCTCCTGGGGCACCGGCCAGCTCGCGCTCGAACTCGCGTTGCCGACCGGCGCCGACAACTTCGCCGTGCTCGGCTGCGGTGGCGTCGGCCTCGCGACCGCGCGGTTGCTCCAAAAGAAAGGCAAGACAGTCACCATATACGCCCGTGACCTTCCGCCGAACACCACTTCCAACATCGCGGGCGCGCAGGTCTGGCCGGCAACGGTCTTCGACACTCGCACGCCGGAGTTCACCGCGCAGTTTCTCCGCGCCGCGCGCTTTTCGTACAACTACTATCAGACGATGGTAGGCAGTTATTACGGTGTCCGCTGGGTGCCGAACTACTCACTCAGTGACACGCCACGGGAGGAATCGTTCATGCTGGGTTTCGAAAGCCCCCTTGCCGATACTTACCCGGAATTCCACGATTTGGAACGCTCCGCGCACCCGTTCCCGGTACCCTACGTCCGCCAGTACGACACGATGCTCATCGAGCCGCCGGTCTACTTGAACGCCATGCTCCGCGATTTCCAGATCGCCGGCGGCCGCGTCTCTGTGCGCGAGCTCCCCGATCGGGCCGCTGTACAATCGCTGCCGGAGCCCGTGATCGTAAATTGCACCGGGCTGGGGGCGAAGGCGCTGTTTGGCGACGAGGAACTCATGCCCATCAAAGGCCAGCTTACCTTCCTGCTGCCGCAGCCCGAGGTGGATTACAACGTCCTCTATGACGGTCTCTACATGTTCCCACGCACCGATGGAATCCTCCTCGGCGGAACGCACGAGCGCGGCGTCTGGTCGCTCGACCCGGATCTCGCGGCTCGCGATCGCATCGTAGCCGGACATCGCAAGCTCTTTTCCGCCCTGGTGGGGCCGGCAGTCTAGGAATAACTCTTACTTCGCCGATGCATCGTTCTGCATCATGCCGAAGATGGTCCCTTCCGGGTCCTTGCAATAAGCGAGATATCCGACCCCCGGGACTGCCATCTTCGGGAGTGCCATGGTTCCGCCGTTCGCCAACACGTCGGCGATCGATTGGTCCAGTGATGTAACGATCAAAGAATTTACCAGCGGCTGATTCGGATCCCGTCGCCGCATAATGGCGCCGTCAATACCCGGCCCGTCCTCGCCGGTTTTAGCCAGCCAATATTCGTGCGGTCCCGGCCACTTACTGAATTTCCAGTCGAATACCTTCTCATAAAACGCGGCGAGTTTCTCCGGCTCGTTCGCCGGAATTTCAAAATGCGTGACGCGTGCCATTGTATTTCTCCTTTAAGAAATTGCCCGCGAGGGCCGATGTTTCTGCGTTGCGTATCCTGCGATTGCACCCACCAGACTGCCGGGGAGCATGATCTCGAAATAGTACCCGTGCTGCAGCGCCGCTACCCCGTAAGCCAGCAGCATCCCAACCACGAGGCCCACGAGGATGCCAAGCGGCACGGAGTTCACCTTCTTCGCAAACCAACCCGCCACGGCCCCCGCGATCGCGCCCTTGATCATGGAACCCACCACAATTCCCGCGATCTGGGAGCGCACCGCCGGCGTGAACCATGCCGTCAGGCCGTCCAGAATTCCTAAAATGCCGCCCAACAGAATCCCGAACCAAAGTTTGCCCATTGCATTTTCTCCTTCAACCTTCTATTCAACGTGCGGGAGATTTCCTTTAGCCGCGTATCCAAAAAATTACGATCAGGCGCATCGCGAGGTATGCCGCCACCAGCGCGAGGAGCGTCCGGTGCCTCAAGGCAAGGCGAGCCGACCGCTCCCACAAGGTTTCCCGATGTGCGGCCACTGGCAAACAGTCCAGGTACGCTGCCACATCCGCCGCCATCGCGAGAGCGCCGTCATAGCGCAATGCGCGGTCCGGCTGGGTTGCCTTCCGGCAAATGGACGCGAGGGGCTTTGGCATCGGCTCTTCCCGCTCGAGCAGGATCGCGAGGATACGGCCCAGAGCAAACACGTCCGCCCGCGCATCCACTTGTTCACCATTAACCTGTTCCGGCGCCATGAACGGCGGCGTGCCCGCGCCGGGCGCTCCCCAGTCCATCACCAGCACCTCTCCGAACTCGCCAACCATTATGTTTGCCGGCTTCAAGTCGCCATGGATCACACTGCGCGCATTGGCGAAGGCGACAGGCTCACAGATTCGTTGGAACACCCGCAGCCGGTCCGGCAGGGATGCGGCGATCTCACGGAACACATCCAGGCGTGTGCCGCGAACCAGCTTCATCGCGTAATAAGAACGACCGTCGGGCAGAACCCCTGCTTCGTGCACGGGCACGATCCCCGGGTGTTCCAGGCTGGCGAGCACGCGCGCCTCGCTATCTTCGTCCAGGACCTTGATGGCGACTTCCCGGCCAAGTTGCGCGTCCTCCGCAAGATACACAACGCCCATTCCGCCGCGGCCGATCTCCCCCAGGAGGCGGTACCGCGTAGCGCTCAGATCCGGCCGCTCAGCGGCGGCTTTCAGCTTCGCGAGTACGCGGTCGGAGATCATCTCAGCAGCGCGCGCGCTTCGCGGCGGAACTCACGCTCGTCCGACGCGATGGCTCGCAACTGCTCCAGTACCAGGCGCCTCAATTCCCGCCGGGATGCCGCCAGGTAGTTTGTTACAGTCGCGCCGGAGATGCCGAACTCGCGCGCAAGCTCTTCGTAGCCTGGCGGCTCTTCGGCCAGATCGTAACGCTCGAAGACGGCGAAGCAAACGGCGCGGCCGCGCGCGTGCAGGCTTTCGCGCAGGCGATCCACGGCGACTTCGAACAGGCTGCGCGCCCACTCCCGTTCGAAAAAGGCCTCCGGCGACTCGGACCCGGCGGCCGCCATGTCCACCGCATCGAAATCCAGCGCAACCAGCGGCGCGGAGCGTTTCCGGCGCGATTCGAATTTGTAATCATTTGCGAGAAAGCGATCGAGACACGTGCGCAAGTACGTACGAAACGTGCCCTTCCCCGCATCGTAGGTTTGGAAGTAGCGTTTCTCCAGCGCCAGCGCGAAGAAGCTTTGCGTGAGGTCCTTTGCATCCTCGTTGGACTTTCGCCACTTGCCTCGAATGTAGCGATAGACCGGCTTCCAGTACACCGCGACCAGGGCTTCGTCGCCAATAGAACGGCGCGAGGCGTCCTCGCTACGCAAAGCGGCGATCGCGGAGTGGCG
>JAOAPQ010000093.1 GCA_025462965.1 Bryobacterales bacterium | reverse complement strand
TTCAAGCCAGTCCCGAACGGCAAAATGATAGAACTGCCGGGACCAGAGCAGGCCCGCATAGGCCTGGCGTGCGATCAGCCTTTCACCGGCGGACATCTTGTTTTCGAGCACGGTGTCATAGAAAGCGTCGGCTTCGGCAATGCGCGCGGCGAAGGTTTCGTCGAAGCCGGAATCGAACGGCTGCTCGGGGGCTATATCGGTTGAGCTCAAACGAAAGCGGAGTTGCACTTCGCCCCGCGCCGGCACATCGAGCCGATAGTAGGGCGCCGCCTTTGTACCTGTCTGCTCCGGATTCACCGCGTCCTTGCGGCCGTGAATAATATAATTCTCAAACGCGTCTTTTGCGTGGTGCTCCGGGTCCTGCAAACCGAACAGCCGCTCGGCGTTGGTTTCGTTCTCAGTGAAGAGCAGCTCCGTTTTACGCTCGACCGCGAAGTGGAAATTGCCGAGCGATTCATGCGCGAGCCAAAAACCGCTTCTATCGCGGGAGATAACGGGTCTGGCCCAGTAGCCTTCGCCGCTGCGGCCCCAGGACCATGTGTTGCGAAACCACACGGTAGGTAGCAGGTGCAACGTCCAGTCTTCCGGGCCGCGGTTGCACGCCGTGATGCGAATCAGCAGGTCGTCCGGCCCCGCCTTGGCGTATTCCACGTAGATGTCGAAATACCGGTCGTCATCGAAAACCCCGGTGTCGGTGATTTCGTATTCCCGGTCCTGCTTGCCGCGGCGCCGGTTTTCTTCCACAAGTTGCGCGTACGGATAAGCGCGTTGCGGGTACTTATAAAGCGCCTTCATATACGAGTGCGTGGGCGTGGAATCGAGATGGAAATACATCTCCTTCACGTCCTCGCCATGATTGCCCTCGCCGTTGCCGAGGCCGAAGAGGCGTTCTTTCAGGATCGGATCCTGGCCGTTCCACAGAACGGGCGCGAAGCACAATCGGCCTTCGCGATCGCAGATGCCGAGCAATCCATCTTCGCCCCAGCGGTACGCGCGGCTGCGCGCATGATCGTGCGGGAAGTAGTCCCAACAGGTACCGTCAGGGGAGTAATCCTCGCGCACGGTGCCCCACTGGCGGTCCGAAAGGTAGGGCCCCCAGCGCTTCCAGTTCTTTTCGCGGCTTGAATCTTCGGTGAGGCGCTGTTTCTCGAGATCCTCCATTATTTCGCGATCTCGATTACGCTCTTGATGCCCTCATGACTTTCAATGGGATCCTGAAATCGATCGAGCGGATACCGGGCGGTGATGAGCGCCCGAACGGCATCGGGCCACTTCCGGTTGAAAGCGCCGAGATCCGCGATAGCGCTCTCAAAAGCCTGCTTGCCCGCGTTCACAGTCCCGATGAGCGCCTGATTCTTCAACACCATATTTCGCATGATTGTGTCGGTATCGACTGTCACCGGCGCATGGATGCTGGGCACGCCCGTGAGAACGAACAAACCATTTGTCCCGAGCACCTTCAGCACATCGAACGCGAACTGAGACGCGCCGACCGCCTCATAAACGACGTCGATATTGCCGGTTTCGAGTGCGAATTTGTCGATGGGCGTTTCCTGTGAAGAGATGTACTTCACGCCGATTTTCGCCGCAATCTCCGCGCCGGTGTTCGGCGCAGGCCGCTTCGAATAGACAACCACATCGAAACCCGCGTTCTTGAGCGCCATCGCGCCGAGCAGGCCAACAGGCCCGGCGCCAAGAACGACGGCCTTGTGGCAATAGCCGACCTCGCCTCCGGGACAGCCCCACGGCAGGCGCTTCTGCACGGCGAGCACCTGTTCGAGGGCCTTCTCGGCTATCGTGAGCGGCTCGGTGAGCACGCCGATCTCCCGCAGGTCGGCCGGCATCTTGTTCATGTAGACTTCTTCGTCCACCACGAGCTCGGTCATGAAGCCGTGCCGCTCCTTGATCCCGCGCTCGGTGTAATCGCCGGTGTAACAGAAGTCCTGCCGCCCCGCGCGGCACGCCGCGCATTCGGGATGGTTGCACGGGCGCCGGACCATGGGCACCGCAAGATCGCCAGGCTTGAGCGTGGAAACCTCCGGACCCACTTCCACGACTTCGCCGATAGATTCGTGTCCGAGGACCAGGTAATCGAACCCGGAAGGCGGCTCGCCGTATTCGAAGGCGCAGATCTCGCGGTCGGTCCCGCAGACGCCGACAGTTAAGATGCGTAGTTTCACCTCGTGCGGGCCCATGACCTTGGGCTCGTCGATATTCGCGAGCCCGGTGGAATGCTTGCCAGGGTAGACGGCTGCGGCTTTCATACGGCGATTCCCTTCAAGATGGCGCGTGCGGGCGAACCTTCCGCGCCGGACAAGCGCAGCGGGAGGCAGATCAGGTCGTAATGCCCGCCCGCCACCTCGCTGAGGTTTAGTCCCTCGATGATCCAGATGCCCGCGCCAAGCAGGGCCTGATGCGTCTCCGGGCCATCCTTCCGGAAGCCGCCCACGGACAGATAGTCGACCCCTACGGTCGAAATCTTCCTCTCCACAAGGAAAGCCGCCGCCTCCTTCGAAATGTAGACGAAGTCTTCGTAGAATTCATCGGTTTTCCAAGCCCGCGAAGAATTCACGGTTTTGAAAAGGATACGCTCACCGCCTTCAATATCGTGCGGATAGAGTTCGGCGGGTTTGATGGATTCCGTGTCTTCGATCTCGATCACGCGCGCCGGACCTACGACGGCATCGATAGGCAGCGTGTCCATCGGCATGCCGTCCGCCAGGAAGTGCAGCGGGGCGTCCATGTGCGTCCCGGTATGCACGCCGAGGCTGATGCGGGAGACGTTTTCATGATCGCCGTTCGACATGTCACTGTCGCGAGCGATATCGAAAGGGGAGTCGCCCGGCCACTGCGGCATGCCGGGACGTAATGGGATCGAAACATCGATCCATTTGGAAATCGGATAGGGTGCTGGCACGATTTGCTGATGCAGGCCGGGGGCCAAACGACGCTATTTCCGGCGGACTTTCCGTAAATCCATCAGCGCCGCGAGAGCTTTGTGAAACCCGCGTTCCGCAGCCGAGTGCTGACGCATCAGAAGAGGGAGCTTCTCCACTACCTCCCCATGATCGAACGCATCCTGCTGAAGGATGAGTGACCGTTGTATCAGGCAGTACTGGCGCGCCATCATTTCGACGAGTGCGTGTTCCACCGTGTTCGCCGGGCGGTGCTCCTCGATCAGGTCGCGGAGGAGCGCCTCATAATTGACGCTATCGGTAGGCGGCGCGGGCCGGGGCGGAAAATGGAGGAGATTGGATTTCTTTCGTTTGCCCATCACCTCCATCATCTCGCGATTAGAAGTTTAGCTTCAGCCCCAGCTGAATCACGCGTGTGGTGATGCCCGAAACACCGCCGCCGATTGTTCCGAAAGTGGCCGAGTTGATATTCGAGTCCACCGTTTGCGGGTCGGGGTTGTAATGGTTGAAGAGGTTGAAGATCTCCGCGCGGAACTGGAGGCCCCGCCTTTCCGTGAAGCGGAACTCCTTGTTCGCCGAAAAATCGAAATTCACCAGCCCGGGCAGCCGGAACGCGTTCGTGCGGGGCGAGGTTCCAAAGGATCCGTAGGCCGCCTGAGTAAAGGCGGCCGTGTTGAACCAATGTTTGAAGGAGCGTTGGTCGCTCGGAAGATTGCCGTCCTGTCCGGGCACCTGATTGGGACGCGAAGTGATACCTGTTCCGGTCGTATCCAGGTTGGATGTTACCGGGGAGGGGAAGCCGCTCTGCGCGGTCATGATCGTCGAAAGCTGCCAGCCATCCAGCGCGTACTTACTGATGCCGTGCATGTTATGGGCGAATGGTATGTCATACAGCACCGTCGTGACCAACCGGTGTTTCAGGTCGAAACCCGAAACAGAGCGGTCGCCTTGGGCGTAGTAGGGGTTCTGCGGCGTGCCAATATAGAAGCCGCCCCCAATCTGGCCGCCGATATCGGATGGGCCCGAAATCGATTTCGCCCACGTGTACGCAGCCAGGAACGTCAGGCCCTGGCCCATGCGGCGCTCGCCTTTCACCTGTAGAGCATGGTAGATCGAGTTACCCACGGACTTATCCGCGGTTACCGCGCGTTGAAAGAGTTGGTCCGGACGGCGTGCGGCCACTGAGGCAAGGCCCGGCGTGCGCGGATCCACAATCTGGAGCGGCATATTCAGATCCGGGTAAGTCACGATCAATCGCGTACCCTTCGAACCGACATAGCCGACATCCAAAACGATACTTCCCGGCAGCTTCTTCTGGATGTTGAGATTCCATTGCTGGATGTAACTGTCCTTCAGGTTCTGATCGTTACTTACCGCGAAAGGAAGCCCGCCGCTATTAGTCGCCGCGGCGAAAGGGTTATTGAAGAAGATGTTGGGTTGTCCGCTCAGGTTACCGATCACGCTCGCGCCGGCCGTCGCCTGGTCGCCTTCCGCCATCGCGAAAATCGCGTTCGAAACCTCGGACGTGTAGTAAATTCCATAGCCGCCGCGCACGACGGAATCTCCCAGGAAAGTGGGTCGATAGGCAAAGCCGAAGCGGGGCCCGAAATCTTTCAGGTTCTTTTGCAGCAGCCCCCGGCCATAAGGCGAGTTAGCCGGCGTGTATACGGCGCCCAGTTGGAAGCCGTTCTGATAAATATCCGCGAACTTGTCGTCTTTCTGAGTGTAGGGCTGGAAATAGTCCCAGCGGATGCCGAGGTTTATCGTGAGCCGGTCTGTCACCTTCCAATCGTCATTGGCGTAGTAAGCCTGGGTAACATCAGTCAGGTTCGTGTTGGTGTGAGTCGGGTTGAGATTGTCCGATTGCACGTAGCCGAGCATGAAATCGGCCAGCGCGGAGCCGGTGTAGATACCAGTGAAGTTGAAGCTGCCGCGCGGCGCGCGCGATTGCGAGAACAGCACGTTCCGGTGATTCCATTCCATACCGAATTTCAGACTGTGACTGCCGCGCTGCCAGGAGAGCGTGTCCAGCAGCTGATAGATGGAGTTGCCGCGCGTGCGCGGGCCGATCTGGCGCTGCAGGTTGTAAACGCTGAACACGCCGTCCGGACCGTTGATATTGATGGTCGGCGGGCCATATTCCAGCGGGAGGCGCGATACGCCCGGAAGGTTCATCTTTCCGGTGACATCATAGTTGGGGTCGTTGGTGGTACCGAAGATTTCCGATTCGTCGAAGGTGTGCCAGCCGAAGCGGATCGAGTTGATCAGCGTCGAGCTGAACGTGTGAATCTCGTTTGCCTGCGCGTTCTGCGTACGGCCCAGGTTATTGCGCTGGTCATGACCCCACACCGGGATCGACGCTTCATAAGTGTCGTTGAAAACGTAAGTCCCGGAGACCAGGTCACGGCTGGAGATCGTATGATCGATCCGCGCCGTGTAGTTTCGTTGATACGGCAGCGCGGTGAAACGCGTAGGCAGGAAATTGTTAGCCGCTGTGCTATTCAGGTTCGGTTGGGGCACGAATTGCAAAAACGCCACTGATTGCGGGCTCAGTCGCGATGTCGGGATGATATTGCCGGGAAACGGCAATCCCGAAAATGGGTCGTTGATGATGATGGGAGCCTTGGTTTTCGCATTGATCACCTGCGAGAAATCGCCGGTCCGAATCGCGGCAGGTGGAATCGTCAACGGAGTGGGTGTCGCGCCCTGCGCCGCATAACCGGATTCCCAGTTGAAGAAGAAAAAGGTTTTATCCTTCCCGTGATAGACCTTCGGCAGCACCACCGGTCCGCCGATATTGGCTCCGAACTGGTTGCGGTTCAATCGCGCGGGTGTCACACTCTTGCCCGCGATTGCATCATAGCTTTGCGTAAGCGCGTCGTTCCGGTTGAATTCCCAAAGCGTGCCATGCAATGCATTGGTGCCGGATTTCGTGATCATGCTGACCTGCGCGCCGGGCGCCGATCCGGACTCCGCCGAATAAGTGCTCGTCTCCACTTTGAACTCCGCAATGGAATCGATGGAGGGCGAGAAGCTGTAAGTCACCGCGTCGTAGTCCATCGTCTCGATTCCGTCCAGGAAGAAGCGGTCCGCCGTATCGCGCTGCCCGTTCGCGGAAGCCGCCGTCGAACCGAAAGCGGCATCGGTCTGGCCTACGGAGCCGCGGCCGCGACGCACGGTGATCGAGCCAGGTGTTCCGGGCTGCACGCCGGGAATCAATTGGGCAAGCTGGATGAAGTTCCGCCCATTCAGAGGAAGTTCCACAATCTTGGCTGAATCGATGACCGTGCCCACCGTGGCGTTCTCGGTTTGGAGAACCGCGGCGGACGCTGAGATCTCGACACTCTCCGTGACGCTCCCGACCGTCAACTTAAAATCCATGCGGGCGGTCTGCTGCACCTGCAACGTCATTCTGTCCACTTTTTGCGACTGAAAGCCTGTGATGGACGCGGTGAGACCATACTCGCCCGCGGGCAAGAACGGCAGCGAGTAATTTCCCGCGGCGTCACTCTGCGTCTCGCGCACCGTGTTGGTCCCGAGGTTTGTCGCTTTGATCGTGACTCCCGGAACCGCCGCTCCCGAAGTATCCGAAACAGAGCCCACGAGGGTGGCGGTAGTCTCCTGAGCAAACCCTGCTCCCGTACCCACCGCGATAACCAATAGAATCCGTAGGACAGGCCATCGCCTTTTGTGGCCCGTCGCTCCTGTGAAGCTGAACCGAAAACCGATAGTCTTCATGGACGTACTCCCCGGTAAGCTTTTAATCTGGGAATAGACTATCACAACAAAAAAGGGCCGGGCAGATGAACTCATCTGCCCGGCCCTCTCAGGTGCTTGCTTTGTTCGAAGCTTATTCCACCAGCGAACCCTCGCCCGTATCTTCGCTCAACCCGCCCGTGTACTGAATTCGGGCTTCGTCGTCATAGCCGGGGATGCTGTCGAGCGTGGGCTCGACAACCGGTTCTTCCACCACATCCTCGCCCGCGATCTTGACCCGGCGGTAGTATTCCATGCCGGTGCCGGCAGGGACCAGTCGGCCCATGATCACGTTCTCCTTCAAACCGCGGAGGTAATCCACCTTGCCGTTGATCGCGGCTTCGGTGAGTACTCGCGTGGTCTCCTGGAAACTCGCGGCGCTGATAAAGCTGTCCGTCGAGAGCGACGCCTTGGTGATGCCGAGGAGAATCGCCTTGCCTTCAGCCGGACGTCCGCCGGCATCGAGCGTCTTCTGGTTTTCCGCACGGAACTTGAACTTGTCCACCACCTCTTCCGGCAGGAATTCCGTGTCGCCGATGTCCTCTACCTTCACCCACCGCATCATCTGGCGGCTGATGACTTCGAGGTGCTTGTCATTGATGTTGACGCCCTGCAACCGGTAAACTTCCTGGATCTCATTGACCAGGTATTTCTGCAGTTCCTTCTCGCCGAGTACGGCGAGAATATCGTGCGGGTTGCGGGGACCATCCATCAGCGGGTCGCCGGCCTTCAGGCGCTCGCCTTCCTGGACGTTGATGTGGACGCCGCGCGGGATCGAATATTCGCGCTCTTCCCCATCGTCGCCAACCACGTGGATCCGGCGCTGGCCCTTGGCCACCTCACCGAACTTCACAATGCCGTCGATCTCCGAAATGATCGCGGGGTCGCGCGGCTTGCGCGCTTCGAACAATTCCACCACGCGCGGCAGACCGCCCGTGATGTCCTTGGTCTTCGTGGTCTCACGCGGGATCTTGGCCAGAACATCGGCCGCGTGGACGGTGTCGCCGTCACGCACCATGAGGTGCGCGTGGGTCGGCATGAGGTACTTCTTCGCCGTTTCCTTCAAAGGATTGTTGTCGGCGTTCGGTTTGACCTGGACCATCGGCTGGCGCTTCTCGTCGGGTGAATCGGTCACCACGAGCTGCGACATTCCGGTCACTTCATCCACCTGCTCGGTGAGCGTAATGCCCTCCTGCAAGTCCTTGAAGTGGATGGTGCCTGACACTTCGGTCAGAATCGAGAACGTATATGGATCCCACTCGAGCAGGATCTGATTCGTCTTCACCGGCTCGCCGTCCGCGATCAGAATCTTCGCGCCGTAAACCACCGGGTAGCGTTCCTTTTCGCGGTTCTTGTCGTCCACCACCGCGATGATGCCGGCGCGGTTCATGGCGATCAGCTCGCCCTTTTCGTTTTTCACCGATTGCAGGCCGATATACCGGACGAAGCCGTCCGATTTCGCGTCCTGCGTCGACTGTTCCGAAATTCGCGTCGCCGTGCCGCCGATGTGGAACGTACGCATCGTGAGCTGCGTGCCCGGTTCGCCGATCGATTGAGCGGAAATGATGCCTACCGCTTCGCCGCGCTCGACCATGCGGCCGGTCGCGAGATTGCGACCGTAGCAGAGGACGCACACGCCGCGCTTCGATTCGCACGTGAGCACGGAGCGGATCTTCACACGCTCGATACCCGCGGCCTGGATCAGGTTCGCGAGTTCCTCATTGATCTCGTTGTTCACGTGAACGATCACGTTCCCTTCGAAATCGCGCTGGTCTTCCTGCACCACACGGCCCACGATGCGGTCGCGCAGCGGCTCGATGATTTCACCCGATTCGATAATCGGCTCGACGTAAATGCCTTCCGTCGTTCCGCAATCGGTTTCGGAGATGATGACGTCCTGCGCCACGTCGCAGAGGCGCCGGGTGAGGTAACCGGAGTCCGCCGTCTTGAGCGCCGTATCCGCGAGACCCTTGCGCGCGCCGTGAGTCGAGATGAAGTACTGCAGCACGTTCAAGCCTTCGCGGAAGTTCGCCGTGATCGGGGTTTCGATGATTTCGCCCGAGGGCTTGGCCATCAAACCGCGCATACCGGAAAGCTGGCGGATCTGCTGTTTCGAGCCGCGCGCGCCGGAATCGGCCATGATGTAAATCGGATTGAGGTAGCGGCCGGTGCGGTCGTCCTCTTCCATCGCCTGGAACATTTCGTCCGAGACGCGCTCGGTGACCTTGCTCCAGATTTCGATGATCTTGTTGTAGCGTTCGCCGTGGGTGATGGCGCCGTCCTGATACTGCGATTCAACGGCAACCACTTCCTTCTCGGCTTCCTTCACCAGGCGGGGCTTCGATTCCGGAACGACCATGTCGTCGATGCCGATCGAAATGCCGGCCCGGGTCGCGTAGAGGAACCCGAGGTTCTTGATCTCATCGAGCATCTGCACCGTGACGTGCAGGCCGAACTTGAGATAGCAGTAATGAACAAGCTGCGCGAGACCCTTCTTCTTGAGCAAGCCGTTGATGAACGGCATGTCTTCGGGAAGATGATCGTTCAGAATGACGCGGCCCACCGTGGTCTCCATGTACTGTTTCACGTACTCGGAGGGTTCGGTGTGGACGACGTTCTGGCTGTCGAAGGCCTTGGTCAGATCGATGACCTTGCCGGTATAGCGAAGTTTAATGGACGTGAGCGTCTCGACTTCGCCCATTTCGAGCGCGATCAGGACGTCGTCAGTGGAGGCGAAGGTACGGCCTTCACCGCGCGAGCCGGGGCGCATCTTCGTCAGGTAGTAGCACCCGAGCACCATGTCCTGCGTCGGGATCGCGATAGGACCTCCGTGCGCCGGCGACAGGATGTTGTTCGAAGCCAGCATCAAAGTGGAAGCTTCGATCTGGGCCTCGGGCGAAAGCGGAATGTGGACGGCCATCTGGTCGCCGTCGAAATCCGCGTTGAACGCGGTGCAGACGAGCGGGTGGATCTTGATGGCTTTACCTTCGACGAGCACGGGCTCGAACGCCTGGATACCCAGGCGGTGTAGCGTTGGGGCGCGGTTCAGAAGGATCGGGTGATCCTTGATCACCTCTTCGAGAATGTCCCAAACCACGGGATCCTGCTGCTCGACGAGCTCCTTGGCCTGCTTGATGGTGGTGCAGTGACCGCGCTGTTCCAGCCGGTGATAGATGAACGGCTTGAAAAGCTCAAGCGCCATCTTCTTCGGAAGGCCGCACTGGTGAAGTTTGAGCTCCGGCCCAACAACGATAACCGAACGCCCCGAGTAATCGACGCGCTTTCCGAGAAGGTTCTGGCGGAAACGGCCCTGCTTGCCCTTGAGCGTATCGGAGAGCGACTTCAGCGGGCGATTGTTCGCGCCGCGCAGGACGCGGCCGCGACGGCCGTTATCGAACAGCGCATCGACGGCTTCCTGTAACATGCGCTTCTCGTTGCGGACGATGACGTCCGGCGCATGCAGTTCCATCAACTTCTTCAACCGGTTGTTGCGGTTGATGACGCGGCGATAGAGGTCATTCAGATCGGAGGTCGCGAACCGACCGCCGTCCAGCGGCACCAGCGGGCGGAGTTCCGGCGGAATCACCGGAATGACATCGAGAATCATCCACTCAGGCTTGTTGCCCGATTTGCGGAAGCTCTCGACCACGCGCAGACGCTTGGCGAACTTCAGTTTCTTCTGCTGCGAGGTCTCGGTCTTCATCCGCTCGCGAATTTCTTCCGAGAGGGTTTCGACATCGATCTTCTTGAGCAGTTCTTTGATACCTTCGGCGCCCATCATGGCGACGAATTTGCCGGGATGCTCCTGATCGAGCTGCCGCTTGCGCTCATCGCTGATGACTTCGCTGCGGTTGAGGTCAGGCACATCGCCGTTATCGACGATAACGAACGCTTCGAAATACAGAACGCGCTCGAGCTCACGCAAAGTGATATCGAGCAGGTGGCCGATGCGCGACGGAAGGCCCTTGAAGAACCATACGTGCGAGCAAGGGCTGGCAAGCTCGATATGGCCCAGGCGCTCACGGCGAACGCGGGCGAGAGTGACTTCCACGCCGCACTTATCGCAGATCACTCCGCGATGCTTCATGCGCTTGTACTTGCCGCAGAGACATTCCCAATCGGTAACTGGTCCGAATATGCGGGCGCAGAAGAGCCCGTCGCGTTCGGGCTTGAAAGTACGGTAATTGATGGTTTCCGGCTTGGTGACTTCTCCGTGTGACCAGCTTCTGATCTTTTCCGGTGACGCCAGCGAAATTCGAATCGAGTCGAAGTCCGCGATGATATTACCTCGATCGTACGGTGAGGATCTCATAAGTTTTAAAATCTCTCCAGAAAAACAACTCCCTGAACCGGCCGCCGATCCGCGTTTATCTGCGTTTATCGGCGGCCCAATTGCTTTTTTAGTCGGCTGCCAGCGCTGTGTCGATCACTTCGCGCGGCTTCTTCATCAACTCAACGTCGAGGCATAGCGACTGCAGCTCGCGGATCAGAACGTTGAAGGATTCGGGCACGCCCGGCTCAATGGCCGCTTCACCCTTGACAATGGCCTCGTAGATCTTCGCGCGGCCGTACACGTCGTCGGATTTAGCGGTCAACAACTCCTGCAGGATGTAAGCGGCGCCGTAGGCTTCGAGCGCCCAGACTTCCATCTCACCGAAGCGCTGTCCGCCGAACTGCGCCTTGCCGCCGAGCGGCTGCTGCGTGATCAGCGAATACGGTCCGATGGAGCGCGCGTGAATCTTGTCGTCCACCAGATGCGAAAGCTTCAGCATATAGATGTAGCCCACGGTTACGGGCTGTTCGAATTCCTGGCCCGTCATGCCGTCGAACAGCTTGGTCTTGCCGGAAGTCGAAAGACCCGCAGCCGTAAGCTGCTTCTTGATCTCGACTTCGGTCGCGCCGTCGAATACGGGGGTTGCGAAATGCAGACCCAGCGCCTTCGCCGCCCATCCGAGGTGGGTTTCCAGAATCTGTCCCACGTTCATACGGGAGGGAACGCCGAGCGGGTTGAGCACGATCTCAACCGGGGTCCCGTCGGGCAGGTACGGCATGTCTTCTTCAGGAAGAATACGCGCCACCACACCCTTGTTACCGTGCCGGCCGGCCATCTTATCGCCCACCGAAAGCTTGCGCTTCATGGCGATATACACCTTGACCAGCTTGATCACGCCCGGAGGAAGCTCATCGCCCTTGCGAAGCTTGGCGATCTTCTCATCGGTGATCTTTTCGAGTACCGCGATCTGCCGCGACGTCATCTCTTCGATGTCGTCGATCTGCTCGTTCACGCGAACGTCTTTGTCCTTGAGGCGCATGCGCTTCAAGTCGCGGGCGCGGACCTTTTCAATCAGGTCGCGTGTGATGGGCGTGCCCTTCGAGAGCAGCTTCTTGTTGGTCTTCTCGTCATGCAGGTCGGCAAGCAGTTCCTTGCCTTCGAGCATGCTGGCGAGGCGTTTCGCGCGCTCGTCTGTCAAGATTCGGATTTCATCCTGCAGGTTGCGCTGCAGGCGGGCGATCTCCTGTTCTTCAATAGCCTTAGCGCGCTCGTCCTTCTCCTGGCCTTTGCGGGAGAAGATCTTGCAATCCACCACGGTACCTTCGATGCCAGGAGGGCAGTAGAGCGAGGCGTCCTTCACGTCGCCGGCTTTTTCACCGAAGATCGCGCGAAGCAGTTTCTCTTCGGGAGTAAGCTGCGTTTCGCCCTTCGGCGTAACCTTGCCGACGAGGATATCGCCGGGTTTCACGGTCGCGCCAGTGCGGATCACGCCCGATTCATCCAGATTGCGGAGGAACGAATCCGCGATGTTCGGGATGTCGCGCGTGATTTCCTCGGGTCCGAGCTTCGTATCGCGGGATTCGACTTCGAACTCCTCGATGTGAATCGAGGTGTAGTAGTCTTCCTTCACCAGCTTTTCCGAAACCAGGATGGCGTCTTCGAAGTTGCAGCCGCGCCATGGCATGAACGCCACCAGCACGTTGCGGCCAAGAGCCAGTTCGCCGAAATCTGTGCAAGGCCCATCGGCGAGCACGTCCATCTTGGCAACGCGCTGCCCCTGGTAAACGATCGGCTTCTGGTTAATACAGGTGTTCTGATTCGACCGCTTGAACTTGGTCAGCGTGTAGATATCGGCGCCAACTTCGCGCGAAAGCTGGCCTTCATGAGGCGCGCCTTCCACACGAACAATGATGCGTTCGGAATCTACCGAGTCGACGATGCCGGCGCGTTTGCAGAGAACCACGGCGCCTGAATCGCGGGCCGTGACCTTCTCCATACCGGTGCCGACATACGGCGCGTCCGCGCGAAGCAGCGGAACGGCCTGGCGTTGCATATTCGAACCCATGAGCGCGCGGTTCGCGTCATCGTTCTCGAGGAACGGGATCAGCGAGGCCGCGACCGAGACCAGTTGCTTCGGGCTGACGTCGATGTACTCGATCTCATCGCGATGCTTCAGCACGAAGTTGCCGGCCTGCCGGGCATTGGCGAGATCCGGAACAATTTTTCCCTTGTCATCGAGCTCGACGTTAGCCTGCGCGACGACGTACTTATCTTCTTCCCAGGCCGACAGATATTCACAGTGCGCCTGGTACTCCGCCTGCTGCTTCTTCGGGCCGAGCTCTCTGTTGGCCTTCTCGATATCCGCGCGCCGCATGACGTCGCCGACCTTGAACGGAGTGTCGCCAGGATTCAGAATCTTGATTTCGTCGGCCACCACACCCTTGCTCACCTTGCGGTAAGGGCTCTCGATGAAGCCGTACTCATTGATCTGCGCGAAGCACGAGAGCGACGAGATAAGTCCGATGTTCGGACCTTCCGGCGTCTCAATGGGACAGATGCGGCCGTAATGCGTGGGGTGCACGTCGCGGACTTCGAAGCCCGCGCGTTCCCGTGACAGACCGCCCGGTCCAAGCGCCGAGAGACGCCGTTTGTGCGTGATCTCGGAGAGTGGATTCGTTTGATCCATGAACTGCGATAGCTGGCTCGATCCGAAAAATTCGCGGATCGCCGCCATCACCGGCTTCGCGTTCACCAAGTCGTGCGGCATCGCCGTCGACATTTCCTGGTAAACCGACATCTTTTCCTTGATGGCGCGCTCCATGCGCACCAAGCCGATGCGGAACTGGTTTTCGAGCAGTTCGCCCACCGCGCGGACGCGGCGGTTGCCCAGGTGATCGATATCGTCAACCGCGCCAATGCCCTTGCGTAGCTTGAGCAGGTAGCGAATGGTCGAGATGAAATCTTCCGGCGTGAGGACGCGGTTATCGAGCGAGGTCGCATCCGCCTTGTCGAAGAGCTTGATGTTGAACTTCATCCGGCCAACGCGCGAGAAATCGTACTTGCGGTGGTCGAAGAACATGCCCTGGAAGAGCTGGGTTGCCGTATCCACGGTCGGCGGATCGCCGGGCCGGAGCTTCCGGTAGATTTCAATCAGCGAATCTTTCTCGCTCTTGACCGGGTCCTTTTTGATGGTCGCTGAGATGACCGTGCCAACTTCGTCGCGCTCGGGGAAGAACACGTCGAACGATTCGATCCCGGAGTTGGTCAGCTTGTTAAGCAGCGTGGTGGTGAGTTCGGCGTTGGCGTCGACCAGCACCTCACCCGTTTCCATATCGACAACGTCGGCAGCCATGAAGGCGCCTTCCAGATCGTTCGGCGCGACTTCCACCTGTTCGATCCCGGTTTTGTGGATTTCCTTCATCAGGGAGGTAGTGACCTTCTTACCCTGACCCACGACGGTCGTGCCATCTTTACTCGTGATGGCGTGCGACAGCTTCATGCCGACAAGGTTGTTATCGACATTCCAGAAAAGCTGGTTCTCCCTGGTGCTGATTTTGGTGATGTTGTAGAACGCCCGCAGGATCTGCTCGTCGCTCTTGAGGCCGAGCGCGCGCAGAAACACCGAGCCGTAGAACTTGCGCTTCCGGTCGATGCGAACGTAGAGGAGGTTCTTGATATCGTACTCGAACTCCACCCAGCTCCCTCGATAAGGAATGATCTTGCCGAGAAAGTAGCCTTGCGCCGGAACGCGTTCGAAGAACACGCCGGGCGAACGGTGCAATTGCGAAACGATGACGCGCTCGGTACCGTTGATGATGAACGTACCGTTGTCCGTCATCAGCGGGATTTCGCCGTAGAAAACTTCCTGTTCTTTGATGTCGCGAACGCTCTTGACGCCCGTGTCCGGGTCTTTCGAGTAAACGGTGAGGCGGATGGTGACCTTCAGCGGGGCGGCGTATGTCATGCCGCGCGCCTGGCACTCCACCATGTCGTACTTGAGCTGCAGTCCGACCGGATCGCCGCACTTGTTACAAAAAGTGACGACGTTCTTGTTGAACGTTCCGCAATGATGGCAAAGCACGTCGCCGGGATGGAACGGATCGGTCTTGATGGTCGCGCCGCACGCGGGGTTGCGGCAGGTCGAGCGGAGGTGATGCAACCCTTTCAGATTGCCGCACTTGCACTCCCAGTTACCGATCGAGTAATCGACGAATTCCAACTGGCTCACGCCGCGGAAATCGGAAATCGGAAACACGGAATTGAAAACGGTTTGCAGCCCAACGTCCTCACGCTCATTGGGCAACAGGTCCATTTGCAGAAAACGCTCATAGGACGTCTTCTGCACCTCGATCAGGTTCGGGATCGGAATCGAAGTCTTGATCTTTGAAAAATCGACTCTCTCGGGGGCCACTTCATGATTCATTAGTTAAAACTCCTGAGGGCAAAAAAAGCCATAACGCGGCATGGCACGAAAATGCGCTTACGACAGAAAAAAAAGTGACGGGCCTTCAAAAGCCGGGCTCACTGGAGCCAAGCTTTGAAGGCCCGCCAGAAATGGGGGCGCTTGCAACGGGATCTGGGTATGGTGAGCGCGAACAACTACTGCTAGAGCGGGAAGGGAGGGCGGAACAGACAGACCAATAGCCAACGAAATTTCGCGCAGGGACTCCCCGCGCGCAGATTCGTGTGAACTGCAATTTGAATGCCAGGATTCTAAATACACAGTCACCAATCCGGACGCCACCCGGAAACAACAGATTCCAACCCAAAGTCTACCAGATGCCCAACGGCCCCGTCAAATAGCCCGTCGGCCACGCCAAAAACGGGCGAATCCGAAGACCCGCCCGCGTTCGTAAAGACGAAAACCAACTACTTGACTTCGACCGTTGCGCCGGCGTCAGTGAACTTCTTGGAGATGGTGGCAGCCTCTTCCTTGCTCACGCCCTCTTTGACAGTTTTGGGTGCTCCGTCCACCAGATCCTTGGCTTCTTTCAAGCCCAGGCTGGTGACTTCGCGAACGGCCTTGATCACGTTGATCTTGTTGGCGCCCGCGCCGGTGAGGACCACGGTGAACTCGGTCTTCTCTTCGGCTGCCGGAGCAGCAGCGGCGGCAGCGCCGCCCGCGGCAGCAGCCGGAGCCGCGGCAGCAGCCGATACGCCGAACGCTTCTTCCATTTCCTTCACGAGCTGAGCCGCTTCCAGCAGCGTCAGCGTCTTGATCTGTTCCAGTATTGCTTTAGTGTCCGCCATTTCAAAAACTCCTAATCCTTGTTCTTAAGATTGAAACTTGTTTTCTTTGACAGCCTGGTCCACGACGACCGCCAGACTGCGCCCAACCGCATTGATCGTTCCCGCCAGACGCTGAGCCGGTGAATTGATCAGGAACATCAGCTTCGCGTAGATCTCTTCCTTCGAAGGCAGCGATGCCAGGTCGTTGATCGCCTTTACGTCGATGACACGGCCCTGAACGATGCCAGCTTTGAAAGTAAAAACGGGGTTCGCCTTCGCATACGTGGTGAGCGCCTTGGCGAGCGCGACCGGATCGTCGTACGTGTACGCGATCGAGGTCATGCCGCGCAGACCCTTCAGTACATTCTCGGCTGCGGTTCCTTCGGAAGCCTTCTCCGCCAGATTGTTCTTCACCACGCGATACTTCGAGCCCGAATCGCGCACCACTTTGCGGAGATCGTTATCCTGGCTGACGCGCATTTTCTCGTAGCTGGTCACGAAAAGGTTTTCCACCTTCTCGAACTCTTTACGCAGCGACTCGAGATCCTTCTCTTTATCCGATTTCTTCTTCATTACGCCTTCACCTCGACCACTTCGAGCGAAATGCCGGGGCTCATGGTGGAGCACAGGGTCGCGTTCTTCATGTACTTGCCCTTCGCAGCCGCCGGCTTCGCTTTCAACACCGCCTGGATCAGCGTGTTCGTGTTCTCGGCGAGCTTGTCGGCCGTGAAGCTCAACTTGCCGACCGGTGCGTGGATGATGCCCGTCTTATCGACGCGGAACTCAACCTTACCGGCCTTGATTTCCCTGATCGCCTTCGCGACATCGACCGTAACCGTGCCCGTCTTCGGATTGGGCATCAGGCCGCGCGGGCCCAGCACCTTTCCGAGCTTACCGACGGAACGCATCATATCGGGAGTAGCGACGATGGCGTCGTAATCCACCCAGTTCTCGGATTGGATCTTGTTCACCATGTCTTCGCCGCCGACAAAATCGGCGCCGGCTTCAAGCGCTTCGCGCTGTTTATCGCCGCCTGCGATGACGAGAACTTTCTTCGACTTGCCAAGCCCGTTTGGCATCACCACCGTGCCGCGGACCATCTGGTCGGCATGCTTGGGATCAACTCCCAAACGGAGATGAACCTCAACGGTTTCGTCGAACTTCGCAAACTTGATTTTCTGGAGAAGGATGATCGCGTCCGGGACTGGATAGGGACGCGGCTCGACCTGCTTTGCAGCGGATTGGTATTTTTTGCCTGGTTTATGTGCCATTTTTCCTCATTGGTGCGAACGGCCCGACACCGCCTAGCATCAAAGATGCCGGCGCAGACCTCCCACTGAGCCCGTTTTGGGGAACAGAATCAAATTAGCATACACTGGGCTGGGTTGTCCAGCAGACATGAATAATCGAACAATTGCGAGCGGCTTCCTTCCGTTTTGCCTTGCATTTCAGGCCTCGGCTCAGGTCGATTGGCCTGTGTACGGCGGCAACGCGGAAAGCACGCGCTACTCCACGCTAACTCAAATCACGCGCCAGAACGTCGCGAAGCTCAAGGTCGCCTGGACCTATGACACGGAGGACGCCTTCGCCAACTCCGAGATGCAGTGCAATCCGCTGGTCATCGGCGGAATCCTCTACGCCACCACTCCCAAACTGCGGGTGATCGCGCTCGATGCCGCAACCGGCGGCCTGCGCTGGAACTTCGACCCGTACGCGACGGAAAAGGTCATCGGCAAGTCGCGCAATCGCGGCGTCACGTACTGGTCGGACGCACGCGACCAGCGCATTTTCGTAGTCGCGCGCAATTACCTCTACTCGCTCGACGCCCGCACCGGCAAACCGGCTGCCGTCTTCGGAACCGCCGGCCGCGTGGACCTGCGCGAAGGTCTGGGCCGCGACTTGAACGATATCTCCATTTCGGCGACCAGCCCGGGCATCGTCTATAAGGATCTGTTGATCATGGGAAGCATCGTCAATGAGACGCTGCCGTCGGCGCCCGGCGACATCCGCGCTTACGACGCCCGCACCGGCAGGCTCCGCTGGACCTTCCATACCATTCCCCATCCCGGCGAGTTCGGACACGATACCTGGCCCAAAGACGCCTGGAACTACATCGGCGGAGCGAACAACTGGGCTGGCATGAGTCTGGATGAGAAGCGGGGATTGGTCTTCGTCCCGACCGGTTCCGCGGCCTTCGATTTCTACGGTGCGAATCGCGCGGGAGACAATCTGTTCGCGAACTCGCTCATCGCGCTAAACGCCGCCACGGGCGAAAGAGTCTGGCACTTCCAGGCTGTACGCCACGATCTTTGGGACCGCGACTTCCCCGCGCCGCCCACGCTCGTAACGCTTCACCGTGATGGTCGGGCCGTGGACGCCGTCGCGCAGATCACGAAATCCGGCTACGTCTATGTTTTCGACCGCGCCACCGGAAAGCCGCTTTTTCCGATTGAATACCGCGACGTTCCGAAGTCCGATGTCGATGGCGAGACCACGGCGGACCGCCAGCCTTTCCCGTTGAAGCCGCCGCCCTTCGCGCGTCAGAGCTTTACCGAAGACCTCGTCACCGACCGGACACCCGCGGCGCACGATGCCGTACTTGCGCGCCTTCACCAGCTGCGCAGCGCCGGTCAGTTCGTGCCCCCTAGCCTGAAGGGCACTGTGATCCTCCCGGGATTTGACGGCGGCGGCGAATGGGGCGGCGCCGCATTCGATCCCGCCACAGGCCTGCTCTACGTGAACGCCAACGAAATGGCGTGGATCATGAAGCTGGTGGAGCGAACCAAGTCAACGGGATCGCCATATGTCCGACATTGCGCCGGTTGCCATCGCGCGGATCGGCAAGGCACGCCGCCCGAATTCCCATCGCTTGTGGGCATCGGCGAGCGCCACACGGACGCCGAGATCGAGAACATCATCCGCAAAGGCAACGGACGCATGCCGGGCTTCGGGTACCTTCCGGCCGCCGAGATCACGGCAATTGTCCGTTACCTGTCGAAAGGGGAAGAGAAGGAAGTTGTGCTCCCCGCCGCTACGGCCGCCTCTCCGATCGACCAGAAGTATCGCTTTGACGGGTACAACAAATTCCTTGACCCGCAAGGCTATCCGGCGGTGAAGCCTCCCTGGGGCACGCTCAATGCGATTGATCTCAACAAGGGCGAGATTGCCTGGAAGATCCCGCTCGGCGAATATCCGGAGCTCGGCCGCGTCACCGGAAGCGAAAATTACGGCGGTCCCGCTGTAACCGCGGGAGGCCTGCTATTCATCGGTGCCACCACTCGCGACCGCAAATTCCGCGCATTCGATAAAGCTACGGGCGAGTTACTGTGGGAGACGCTGCTGCCCGCAGGTGGCAACGCGACGCCCTCCGTATACGAAGTGAACGGCCGTCAGTTCGTGGTGATCGCCGCCGGCGGCGGAAAATCGGGCGCTCCCTCAGGCGGATCGTACGTGGCCTTCGCGCTCCCGTAAACCAGGTTTCCGGGCGACCAGGTAGGCGCCGGAAACCGCCAGATCTTCCGTGGCTATCTTTCGGAACCGGGGCAGGAGGCGCGGCCGGATCTCAGCGATCGATTCTTCACTCAGGTGGTACGACACAACGTCGGTAAACCGCGTGTCGTAGCCAAGCGCATTGAATTTGTTCCGGTACGCGTCGATCAATCTACGATTTGGCTGACCGGTCGCTTCCGCCATTGCTCTGTAAATCCATTCCGGAATCGTCAGAAATTCAAAAGGCGAGTAGCCGTACCGGCTGAACAGGCCGTAGTCGCAAAAATCGATCTTGTGGATCATATAGCCGCCCGGCCGAAGCAGCGCGCACATCTGGTCGAGCGCAGTCTCGACATCGTAGATTTCCTCGATGACCGCATTCGACACAATAAAGTCGACTGACCCATCCTGGACGATGAGTCTCAGGCTTTCGAATCCGCCATGGATGTATAGGATCCTTTCCGGATTGAATGTGCGTGCCTCGATATTGATTGCCGCGTCAAAATTATGCCCATGCGCAGCGGGAAGCCGCGTTCGCAACATGCCGTAAAGCTTATCGTGGTATGCACTGAAGGAGCGCGGAACGAATTTGTCCACACAGATCACCTGCCTTGCACCGGCGGCTATGAACTGTAGAGCCACCGCACTATTGACACCTGGGCCAATTTCGATGATTCGCGAGCCCGATACCGAATCCGCGGTAACACCGGCCTGGTCCAGGTAAGCCTGGAATGTTGCCAGAGCGTTTTCGAGATCACGCTTGGCGCGATCCTCACCCGGGTTCAATGTCTTGTTCGCACTGATTTGCGTCTCCAGTACACCGGTCTTACGCAGCCAGCTGTGGACGAGCAGGGTAGCGATGATCCGCAAGCGGGACTTCCGGTCGCGCATGCAGCAGAGCATTTCATACTTTCGCGTTGCATCAATCAAGTCATTTCTGCGAAGTCGCTCGACCTGGTGCTGTTTCATCCGGTTCCATATCTGTCACTTCAATTCGAACCGGGTAAATGCTTCCAGTGTTTCTTCCTCTGACGGGGGTTGCAAAACATTACGTGCGGCAAAATCCTGCGCTTGCGGATACTTCGTGTCTCCAATGCGCTCAGCCGCTTTCGCAAGATCGTAGGGAGTATGCCGAAGCTGAACGTCGGATCCAAGTAACAGCCAATAAGCGCCTGGTTCTCCAAACGGCATACCCACACTTCCGGCATTCAAAACTCGAGTGCTTCCGATGGTTCGGTCAAACTGCATGTGGGTATGGCCGCACACGACCACAGGTACGTTGGCCCCTCCAAACACCGGTAAGAGGCGATCTTCAGACGTCCGGCGAGTAAATATCTCAGTGTCGTTCCGAGGTGTGGCATGGCAAAACAGTACTTCTCCCAACCCGCGAATTTGGACACGGAGTGTTGCAGGCCAGCCGGCTAACAACTCTTCGTGTTCAGGATGAAGCTGCTGCGCCACCCAGCTCACGGCCTCTCGAGCTTGTTCCGGGAGGGTGTCTGTCTCCGCGCCTCTCATCCGTGCAAGAACTTCACGGTCGCCGTTGCCTTGGATGAACCGTACTGGAATCTCGAGGTCCAGCAGACACTTGATTGTTTCACGCGGCATCGGGCCCGGAAGCACATCGCCTCCCACCACCACCTGGTCTACCCCCGCGTCGTGAATATCTCGAACTACAGCCTCAAGCGCGGGCAGGTTCGCATGAATATCATAGATGGCAGCGACCCGCATAGAGCCCAGCATCCGTCTCGACCAGCAGACCGCTAATAATTCAGTTTCAACGCAAACTGAATCTCACGAGAGTCCACGCGCGTTCCGGTAATTACTCCGAAGTTTGACGTTCCCACTGTGGTGCCGGGCTGGTTAAAGATCGGGTGATTCAAAAGATTAAAGAACTCTGCGCGGAACTCCAGGCCGCGGCGTTCGGAGAAACGGAAAGTCTTCATCGTGGAAAAATCGACGTCCACGAGCGGCGGCCCAATCACATTGTTCCGCGCGTTGTTGCCGTAGCGGTATTGCGGCAGGCTAGGATCGTTAATACGGTTTACGAAGTTCTCCGTCTTGAACCAGCGATTGGGACCGCGCAGGTTGCTATCGAGAGTCGGGTTGCCGCCGAGGTTGTCCGGGTAGCAGTTGTCGCCCCCGTTCTGCACCGGTCCGCTGCCGCAATAGAGCGTAAACGGGAAACCGCTCTGTAGAGTGGCGATGCCGCCGAGTTGCCATCCGCCCAGGAGCGAATCGACGAACCGGTTCGAGTCGCCCAATACCGCTTTGCCATGACCGATAGGCAACTCGTATAAGAACGAAGTGGTCCAGCGGTGCCGGAAATCGAAGGCGGAGAGCCCGCGATCGAGCTGCAGATTGTAGTCATTCGACGGAGTGAGCGAGTCGCCGTCCACAGTGCGAATACCGCTGCCATTGTCGATCGATTTGCTCCAGCTATAGGAGCTCAACACCGTTAAGCCCTTGGTGAAACGCTGTTGAAAACGAATCTGAAGACTGTCATACGACGAGTGCGACGGGTCATTCATCACCTGAAACGAGCCGCCGTAAATTGGAAACCAGGGCCGGCGATTGTTGATGCCCGTGGGAGGTCCAGGCGTGGCGGTATTGTAAGTCATCAGACGCTGGAGATGGACTCCCGCCGAGCCTATATAAGTAACTTCGAGCGCGCTGCTGCTGGTAACCTGCCGCTGCACCCCAAACGACCACTGCGGAACGTAAGGCGTGTTCTGGTTGTATTGATTCACCAGGATGAACGAAGGCGCCGCCGTTTGTACGAACGGAACGGTGAAATTCAGGCTCGGGATGATGGTAGATTGCGCATTCTCGTTTCGGCGCGTCGAATACGGCGCATTGCGAACCAGATCGAACTGCGCGTTCCCGATTTCACGGATGTAATAGATGCCGCCGCCGGCCCGGATAACAGTCTTGTTGTCCACGCTCCATGTGATGCCAAGGCGCGGCGCCCAATCTTTGTAAGAAGTCTGGTAAGCGCGATTGCCGAACATGCCGTTGCGCGTGTATGGAATATTTGACGGGAGTTGGAAGGGAGGCGGCGGGTTGCCGGCGTAGAAATCTCCCGTCCCTGCGCGCACGTACTCAGGGAGCATCGTGTTCGCCCAATTGAAGGCGATGTTGACGATGTGGTCGTACTTGTCTCTGAAGGGCGGTTCGAGCTCGTATCGAAGACCGAAATTGACAGTGAGTTTTGGCGTGACTTTCCACGAGTCCATAGCGTAAAAGTTCAGCGAATAGCCTCGGAATGCCGCGATCGGCGCGCCGGACTGCCCTTCGGAGGTAGCGATGTCAGCTAAAAGGAAATCGGCGAGCGAGTTAGACGCGGGAGGGCTGCTGATGCTCGGGTCCGCCGTGTAGGTACCGTTGAAGGTGAATCGCCCTCGAGCCACAACGGCGCCGATCTGGTTGTAGCGCACGCGGCGGTCATCCGTGCCGAATCGGAAGTTGTGGCGGCCGCGATTCCAGGAGAAATTATCCGTCCATTGAAAGATCGTGTCGTAGTTGACGAAGGGACAGTCGCTGCATTCCCCAACCGTCGAGATGGCGCCGCCGCCGAACTGGAAGACCGGCACGCCCCAATACTGTGAAATATTGGTCGGGACTCCGCCGATACCCAGCTGCTGGACCCAGTTAGTTTTGTTTGCGCTCGGCTGCTGGTTCGCGCCGGCCAGCCGTGCGACAGCGAACTTAAATTCGTTGACCTTGTCCGCACCTAAAACGAGCGTGTGAGCGATCAGACCCTGCCATGAGGTGACCTGATTGTTGTAACCTAATCCGGGCGTTGTGAGCGGCAGATAACCGGAGTCGCTGGTGTGACTGAAACGGCCGTAGAACTGCGACTTGGCGCTCATGTTGTAGTCGCCGCGGATGGTGTACTGGTCATTGTCGTTCCGCCGTCCTTCATTGTCTACGAAGTTATTGGTGTAACTGCCGGGAACGCCTTGGTTGGGGAGCGGGAACCAGTTTGCGAGAGCTTTGGTAGCCGTCGAGGACAGCCGGTTCTGCGGAATGATGTTATTGGGAAACGGCGATTGCGAAATGAGTTTCCCGCTCGCATCCACAACGCGAGTGGCCGGGTCGTAGATGATGGCCGGATCGCCCGAGAAATCTCCCCCGCGAGGTTTGGCCGGAGGCATGTTGAATAATGCTGTCTGCGCCTTGCGTTCACGCAGGCCTTCGTAATCGAAGAAATAGAAGAGTTTATTTTTTCCGTTGAAAACTTTCGGGATGTAGATCGGGCCGCCGGAGGTTCCGCCGAACTGGTTGCGTTTGAACGGTGCGATCGGCCCTGCTGGATCGAAGAAATTCTTCGCGTCAAGCGCCGAATTACGCAGGAACTCGAAAAGCGCGCCGTGAAACTCGTTGGTTCCGCTTCGCGTGGTCATGTTGATCTGGCTCAGGCCGCGTCCGAACTCGGCGGTGTAAGTTCCGCTCTCCACCTTAAACTCCTGCAGAGCGTCTACAGAGGGCAGGAACAGGTATGTGTTGAAGTTCGGATCCGTATTTTCCACGCCATCGAGTGCGTAGTGGTTCACAGAAGTGCGCTGACCGCTGACGTTCAGCGAGAATGCGTTCCGCGCCCCGCCCATCCGTTGCTGACCTTGGGAAGAGGCGGGGCCGTTGGTGGTTGCTCCAGGAGTGAGCGAGACAAGCTGCAAAGGATTGCGGCCATTCAGCGGAAGATCGACAATCCTCTTGTTCTCAATCACCGTCCCGACGCTGGCGTTCTCGGTTTCGAGCACCGGCGCGCCGCCTTTCACCTCGATGGTGTCGCTCACGCTGCCGACCTGCATCGCGAAATCGAGGCGCGCTACCTGACCGACCTGCAGCTCGATGCCTGTCCGGTCCTCCGTGCGAAAACCTGGGGCCGAGGCGCTGAGCGTATACTTGCCCGGCGAAAGGGCCGGCAGATCGTAAAGGCCGGCTTCGTTGGTTGAGACGGTTCGTTCGGCTTTCGTTTCCGTATTCAGTAATTTCACGGTCGCTGACGGAAGAGCGGCGCCGGTCTGATCGCTCACTGTGCCTGTAATTTCGCCCGTATTCGCCTGACCCCAGGTGATGGCGGTTGGAATAAAGAAAAGTGCGGAAAGCAAGGCTCTAACGCCAAACTTCGACATGGTTCGGCCCCTATCTGGATTTCACCCGTAAATATGACAGCTATGACGCCGTTTGTACGTGATGTTTATCTTTTCCCGGAACGAAAGTCAAGCCGTGAGCGGGATGTGAGGGGATGTCTGTTACGTGGTGCGGCCGATCTCCCAGTGATGCCCCGTCTTGCAGCCAGGGTGCGATCGAGCACCGGAACGAATCGCCCGGCGTGAAGCCTCTCTGGATTGCGTCCCATCTCCAAGACAACCCGTGACGCGGTTCCAAAATGCGGGTGTAAAATCACCCTTCGTATTACGCTGTGTTGACTATGACCGTGA